>DASWUW010000346.1:0-6324 GCA_036406335.1 Trebonia sp. | reverse complement strand
CGGGGAGGCGGCCGGTATGTTCGGCCGGGCCGTCACCCAGCAGGTCGTGGCCACCAGCCGCGGGCTCCGGCGCACGACCGCCGCCACCGAGGCCTCCGGCAGCCTGACGGTGACGGTCGACGACGGCACCGCCCACTGGATCGACCTCGGACGCTCGGCGGACCGCCTGCACGTCGCCGAGTCGGTAACGCGCGCCGTCGGGCAGGCCCGGGCGAGCCGGGGGCGCCAGGAACTGGCGCCCGGCCGCTATCAGGCGGTTCTCGGAGCCGAGGCGGTCGGTGACCTGCTCCAGTTCCTGCCCGCCCTCGGCTTCTCCGGTGAGCTGGCGGCGGCCGGCATCGGCCTGGCCAGCCGGGCCGGGGAGGCGCTGCTGCCCGCATGGGCTGATATCGCCGACGACGGCGGGGCCGACACCGGGCTCCCGATCGACTGTGACATCGAGGGCGTCACCAAGCGCCGGGTCGCCTTCTTCGACCGCGGCCGGGTGGGGGAGCCGGTGACCGATCTCGCCACCGCGGCGAGCCTGGGCCGTCCGTCGACCGGCCACGCCCACATCGCCCGGGAGCAGGTGCCCGCCCCCGCGGCGGCCAACATCGTGATGATGCCGGGCACGGCCACCGAGCCGGAACTGATCGCCGCCGTCGAGCACGGGGTCTACGTGCAGCGGTTCTGGTACACGCGGCTGGTCGACCGGGCCGCGGGCGCCGTCACCGGCGTCACCCGCGACGCCTGCTTCCGCATCGAGAACGGCCGCCTGACGGTGCCGCTGGCGGGCCTGCGCTTCACCGAGTCCGTGCTCGACGTCCTGGCCCGGGCCGAGGCGGCCGGCCGCGACCTGCGCTCGCAGCCCACGATGAACGTCTGGAACGGCGCCGTCTCGGCGCCCGCGCTCCGCACCCCGTCCTTCCGGCTCGGTGCGGCGCCCGTGGAGGGAGTCCGATGAATACCGCTAGGAGCCCGGTCACCAACGCCGGGCGGCTGGTCCGCCAGGTACTGCGCGGGGAGGTATGGCCGCCGCTGGCCGACCGCCACGCCTACCGGGCCGACGCCGACGGCCGTCCGTTCGTGCTGCCCGGGATGGGCGGGGTCACCCTGGGCGTCCATCCCGGGGACGCGGCGACGGGGTACGCCGCCGACCATCTCGAGCCGGGCCTCTCCATCCGGCATCGCGAGCCGGCCGCCAACTACGCGCTGCAGTTCCTCGCCTGCGTCGGCAACGTGGTGACGGTGCGCTCCGGCCCGGCGGCCGGCGCGACCGGGCGGGTCGTCGGGCAGCACGCCTATATCCTGGCCGACCTGCCCGACGGCGACCTGGAGCAGGTCGCGGCCGGCGACGTGGTGGACGTGCTGGCACACGGCCAGGGCCTGCGGCTGGAGCGGCACCCCGAGATCGTGGTCAAGAACGCCGACCCGGCGCTGCTGGGCGCGCTCGGCGTGCACTCGCGGGACGACGGCAGGCTGGCGGTCCCGGTCGCCGTGCGGGTGCCGGCCACAGCGGTCGGCGCCGGCGCCGGCATGGTCTCCGAGTACGCCAATACCGACCTCATGGGCGCCTACGCGGGCCAGGGCGAGGACCTCTCGCTCGGCCTGGAGTCACTGCGGATCGGCGACCTGGTCGCCCTGGAAGACCAGGACCACCGCTACGGCCGGGGCTGGCGCCCGGGCTGGCTGACCATCGGGATCATCAGCACCGGCCACTGCCGCCTGTTCGGGCACGGTCCCGGGCCGAGCTCCATCCTCAGCGGCCCGGCCGGCGCCTTCGCCCTCATCGACGAGCCCGCGGCCAACGTCCGGGCCGCCTTCACCGAAATGGACCGCGCCGCATGACTGCCCTCCTGACCCCCGTCGCCAGCAACCTCGCCGCGGTCGTCGAGACCCCCGAACTCGGCAGCCACCCCTTCCGCGTCGACCGCGACGGCCGCTCCTACGTGCCGACCGGCGACGGCGGCCTCGTCCTCGGCGTCCGGCTCGGCGACGGCGTTTTCGCGACCGACGCCGACCACGCCGCCCCCGGGGTCTGCCTGGTCCACCGCGAGCAGTCGGCGCGGCACGCGCTCACCGCCTATGCCTGCCTGGGCAACCCGGTCACGGTGCGGTCCGGGGCCGCCGCCGGGGCGCGCGGCGTCGTCCTGGGCAAGCGCGGGGAGCTGGGGCGGGTCATCGCCTGCTTCGGGCCGGACGTGCTGGCCGCGCTGGCCCCCGGCGACCAGCTGGTGGTGCGCGGCTACGGCCAGGGCTCGGTCTCGCCGGGCGCGCTCGGCGAGACCGTGCAGGTGCGCAACGTCTCACCCGGGGCGCTCGCGCTGCTGCCGGCCGAGTTCGGGGACGGCCGGGTGCGGGTCTCCGTGCGGGGCTGCGTCCCCTCGAAGGTGGTCGGCAACGGCATCGGCCGCCCCGTGGAACAGTGGGACCTCGACCTCTCCGTCGACTCCGCCACGGCACCGGCCCTCGGCCTGGACCAGCTGGCCCTGGGCGACCTGGTCGCGGTCGAGGACCTCGACGTGCGCTACAACGCCGGCTACCGGCGCGGCTTCTGCACCGTGGGCCTGGTCGTCCACGGGGGCAGCCCGCAGCCGGGTCACGGACCCGGGCTCATGCCGTTGCTGTGCGGGGCCGCCGCCGCCTTCGAACTGGCGGTTGACCCGGCCGGCCACCGGGGCCTGAGCGAGGCCGCCCTGCTCGGCTACGAGGGACGATGAGCATCCGCCGGGCGATCGCCGCGCCCTGCTTCGCCGAGGACCCGGCCGACCTCGTCCGCCTGGCGGTCGAGGCGGAGGAGGCCGGGTTCGACGGCTTCTTCCTCTGGGACCACATCGCCTGGACTGACGACGGTCTCGGCCCGGCGATCGTGGACCCGTGGGCCGTGCTCTCGGTCATCGCCGCCCGGACCGAACGACTGGTGATCGGCCCCATGATCACGCCGGTTCCCCGGCGCCGGCCCTGGGTGCTGGCCCGCCAGACCGTCACGCTCGACCGGCTGGCCCGGGGACGAACCGTGTTCGGGGTCGGACTGGGCTCGCCCGCTCACGGCGACTTCGGCCTGTTCGGCGACCCGGCCGACGAACGGGTACGGGCGGCGATGCTGGACGAGGGACTCGACCTGATCGCCCGCCTGTGGAGCGGCGAGGTCGTCGAGTTCCACGGCGAGCACTACGACGTCGGCCCGGTGCGTTTTCTCCCGACACCCGCTCAAGGCGGGAAGATCCCGGTCTGGGTGGGCGGCGTGCTCCCCTCGCAGGCGGGCATGCGCCGCGCCGCGCGGTGGGACGGCGCCGTGCCGATCCGCTACCGGGACCACGCTCTCGCCCGGCCCACGGCGGACGACATCGCCTCGGTCCGCGAGCTCGTCCGCACGCGGCGGGGCTCGGCGGACGGCTTCGACCTGGTGGTGTGGGCCGAGGTCACCGACACCCCGGCGGTACTGGCCGAGGAGCTCCCGGCCTACGCGGAGGCCGGGGCGACCTGGTGGATCGAGACCGCCCGGCCTCCCCGGCCCGACTGGTACGAGCACCTGCTCCGGCGCATCCGGTCCGGACCGTCAGGCGAGCGCCCGGCCTGACCCTTTCCCGTGTTTTGAGGAGATCCGATGAACGTGACTTACGACTACACCGGTTGCGTGGCGGTCGTCACCGGCGCCGCCCGCGGCGTCGGACGGGCCCTGGTGCACGCCTTCGTCGCCACCGGGGCCAAGGTGGTGGCCGCCGACCGCGACGCCGACGGCCTGGCCGAGACCTGCGCGGACCTGCCCCCGGCCTGGTGGCGCCGGTGGTCGCCGACATCAGCACCGTGGAAGGCTCCTCCGCGATCGCGGGGACGGCCCCGGGCGCCTTCGGCCGGCTGGACTTCTGTATCAACAACGCCGCCGTCGCCCCGCACGCCGCGCTCCTCGACGAGCGGGTGGAGGTGTGGGACACCGTGTACGCGGTCAACTGCCGCGGCACCTTCCTGATGACCCAGGCCGCGGCGCGCCTGCTGATCGCTCAGGGCGACGGCGGGCGCATTGTCAACTTCTCCTCCGGCGTCAGCCAGCGGGGCTCGGCGGGTGCGGCCGCCTACGCGAGCAGCCGGGCGGCTACCGAGGCGTTCAGCCGGGTGGCCGCGGTGGAACTGGCGGTCCACGACATCCTGGTTACCTGTGTCAGCCCGGGCCTCATCGACACCCAGCCCAAGCCGCTGCCGCCGTCGATGGCCGCGTCACTGGGCAGCCGGATCCCCGCGCTGCCGCTCGCCCGCCCGGGGGAGCCGTCGGAGGTGGCCGATGTCGTGCTGTGGCTCTGCTCGCCCGGCTCGAGCTACGTCACCGGTTCGATCGTGCACGTCGACGGAGGAACGGGGGTTGGTTCACGCGCGGGGAAGGAGATCGTCGACGAAGACATCCGCTACGACTGGGTGACCGGCCGCCGCCGCTGACGCTCCGGTCGTCGCCTTCGGCCTTAAGAGACGCTTATCGGCGAATTAACAAGAAACTTTCTTTATAGTTAGTCTTGACGATCCGGCTTCTTGGACACAAAGTAACAACAACGAAGATTTACCGGCGCTCGCGAGCCCCAGATCTCCCAGTTCCTCTTACCCCTGGAGGGGTTCATGCAGGTCGGAAGACGGGTTCTGCGTACCGCGATAATCGCCGGCTCGGCGCTCGGGCTAACCGCCGGCGGCTCGGTTCTCGCGCTGGCCACCGGGCCCGCCGCGCAGGCGGCCACCGCGTGCGCCGCGGCGTGGAGTTCCACCGCTGTCTATACCGGTGGCCAGCAGGCCAGCGAGAACGGGACCAACTACACCGCCAACTGGTGGACCCAGGGCAACGACCCGGCGACCAGCAACGGCGGCAGCGGCTCGGGACAGCCCTGGACGTCCAACGGCGCCTGTGCCGGCGGCTCGGGATCAGGCCCGAGCCCGAGCCCGAGCCCGAGCCCGAGTCCGAGCCCGACTACGAGCACCGGCACCGGCTCGGCCAGCGGCCTGCTGTTCAGCCCGTACAAGGACGTCACCATCAACATGAACTGGAACACCGACCAGATGCAGTCGGCCGTGGAAGGGAGCGTCCTGCCGGTAGTGGGGTCCGGCAGCCTGGTGTCGACGTACGTCCCCAAGCTGCCCGCGATCACGCTGGCGTTCGCGACCGGGACCTGCGGCAGCGAGAACTGGGGCGGGGTCCCGGGCGCCAGCTGGGCGGCCGAGAACATCCCCCAGCTGCAGAGCGCCGGCCTGAACTACGTGGTCTCGACCGGCGGTGCGGCCGGGACGTTCAGCTGCGGCTCGACCGCGGCCATGGAGGCGTTCATCGCCCGCTATTCCAGCTCGCACCTGCTCGGCATCGACTTCGACATCGAAGGCGGCCAGACCCAGTCCCAGATCCAGGCCCTGGCCGCCGCGGCCGCCGGCGCCGAGGCGCAGTACCCCAACCTGCAGTTCTCCTTCACCGTGGCCACGCTGGCCGCCTCCGACGGCAGCTACGGCGGAGTGAACTCGCTCGGCAACCAGGTCGTCCAGGCGGTGCTCGGCTCCGGTCTCAGGAAATACGTCGTCAACCTGATGACCATGGACTACGGCAACGCCTCGAGCAGCGTCTGCGTCGTGGTCTCCGGCAGCTGCGAGATGGCGCAGTCGGCGATCCAGGCGGTGAAGAACCTCGAGCACACCTACGGGATCGCGGCTAGCAAGATCGCCGTGACCCCGATGATCGGCCTCAACGACAACGCGACCGAGACCTTCACCGCCGCCGACACGGACACGCTGACGGCCTACGCCGCCAGCAACGGCCTGGCCGGCCTGCACTTCTGGTCGCTGGACCGGGACACGCCCTGCCCCTCGGCCCAGTCGTACGCGTCCCCGACCTGCAACTCGGTCTCCGGCACGACCGCCCTGCAGTACACCAAGAGGTTCCTGAGCGACCTCGGGGACTGACCTTGAGTCCCGGGACGGGCCGTGCGCGGGTCACCGCGCGCGGCCCGTCCCCTTGGTACCGGGCGGATCAGGCCAGGGCGCGGCGCAGCGCGTCGAAGCGCCGTTCCCAGATCCGCCGGGAGAGCGCGGCCTGCGGGGCGAGAACCTCCGAGGCATGATAGGCGCCCGGGTTGACGTGCAGCTCGACCGGCACGCCGGCCTGCATGAGGCGCATCGCGAACAGGATGTCCTCGTCGCGGAAGAGGTCGACGGTGCCGACGTCGATGAAGGCCGGCGGCGGCCCCGACAGGTCCTCGGCCCGCGTCGGCGCGGCGTAGTGGTCCGGCTTGCTCCCGCCCAGGTACCACTGCCAGGCCTCGACGTTGGCCGCCCGGTCCCATACCCCGATGTCGGTGATCTCGTGACTGCCGGGGGTCTCGT
>DASWUW010000345.1:0-2860 GCA_036406335.1 Trebonia sp. | reverse complement strand
ATGAAGGGCAGCCCGGCCGCGTAGGCCCGCTCCAGCACCGGCCAGAGCTGGCGGGACTCGCAGGCGGACACGTCCAGGTACTTCTGGTCGCCGTAGCCGGGACGGTAGGCGTAGTAGGAGCCGGAGGCGGCGGCCCGGTAGAGGGCGTAGAACTCGTGCAGCAGGCGGATGTGAGCGGCGGGAAACTCGTCCCGCATCAGCAGGTAGTCGAGCCGGGACCAGGACAGGTTGCCCGCCACCCACCCGCTGAGACGCCCCGGCTGCACCAGCCGCGCCTGCAGCCGGATCTTGCGGATGGCGTCCTCCGCGGGCGGCTCGTAACCCCCGTTGTCGGTGGAGTAGCTGACGTGGCGAACGGGCTCGTGTCCGGTCTGGACCAGCGAGAGCTCGACCGCGAGCGGCGCCTGCGGGGTGATCTCGGCGTTGTCCGCGGGCGCGGCCGGGCTCGCCGGCACGGTCAGCAGCGAGTCGAGCGACTGCTCCCAGGGCAGGGCGGAACGGCGGGCCACGGCGGCCGCGGCGGTGGTCGCCGGCAGCAGCGTCTCGTCGGTGGCGGCGAGCACGAGGGCGGCTACGTGCACGCAGTTGGTTCCCCGGGCGCAGCTGCAGTAGCCCTCGCGGAACCGCAGCGGGAACCCGGGGGACGCCCGGAACGAGGCGGAAACCGTCCTGATCTCCCCGTTCTTCGCCTCGCCGGGCCGGGCCGACGGCTCGATTTCCCGGACCGTGCCGGTGAGCAGCTGCTGAGACGCCTCCCAGGCCATCTGCAGCACCGCACCCCGCTGAACGGCAATGGCGCCGTCAGCGCACCCTTCCGGGCCGATCGCCGCACGGAAGGATGCGAGATCGACGTCCCGGAGCGCCACTCGCTGCATCCCATCGAGCCTAGTCGCTGATTACCGCCACCACCGACACCAGGGGGCATACTGCCGGCCGCCGGCCCCGGAAGCGGGCCGGTTACGGTGGAAGAATGAGCGCGGGGTCACGGTGAGCGAGGGCGGTACGCAGGCGGAAAGCCGGCGCCGGCTGGTGCTGCTGCGGCACGCCAAGTCGGACTGGCCCGACGTGGCCGACCACGAGCGCCCGCTGGCCAAACGCGGCCGCCGGGACGCGCCGGAAGCCGGCCGCTGGCTGGGCGAGTCGGGGTTCGCGCCGGATGCGGTGCTCTGCTCGACGGCGCGGCGGGCCCGGGAAACCTGGGCGCTGGCGGCCGGCCCGCTGGAAGCGGCCCTGCCCCCGCCCGGGACGGCCCTGCCCCCGGCCAGGACAGCACTGTCCCCGCCCGTGGTGCGCTTCGAGCCGCGGATCTACGAGGCGAGCGTGCTCGGCCTGCTGATGCTGGTCCGTGAGCTGGAACCGCGCTGGCGGACCGTGCTGTTCGTCGGGCACAACCCGGGGCTGGCCGAGCTCACCGTCGGCCTGGCGGACCCGGATACCGAGTCGCCGGACGGGTTCCCGACCGCCTTCGCCGCCGTCCTCGGCCTGTCCGGCGGATGGGCGGAGGCAGCACCGGGGGAGGGCCGGCTGCTGGCGTTCAGCGTCCCGGCGGACCGGCGCGCCTGAGGGAGCCAGCCGCCGGACGGCGGCGGCCGGGCGGCGGCCGGGGAAACGTAGACTTTGCCCGTGGAGCACGGCGAGTTCGAGCTTGGTACTGACGGTCCTTCGGTGATCCTGGTGGGCGTCGACGAGTCGGTGACGGGGCTGCGGGCCGCCTCCTACACCGCCGGCCTGGCCCGCAGGCAGGGGGCCCGGGTGGTCGCGGTCTACGTCGCCCCGGTCGGGTCGCTGGCCCTGGCCAGCTCGGCCGGGCCGAGCGTGGCGGTCGCGGAGAACGAGGTGCACGACCAGATCGCCAAGGAGCTGGCCGACCGGGCGGACGAGGTCGCCCGTGAGCTCGGCATCTCGGTCACCTTCATCGCCGCCCACGGCGACCCCTACCGCGAGATCACCCGCATCGCCGCCGAGACCCGCGCCGACGCGCTGGTGGTGGGGGCCTCGCTCAAGGCCGGGCACCGGCTGATGGGTTCCCTCGCGGTCCGCCTCGTCCGGGCAGGCAAGTGGCCGGTCACCGTCGTCCCTTAGCGGGTTCTGGCGGCGTCCGTCAGCGCAGCCGGCGCAGGAACGGGTCCTGGGCCTCCTGGGGCGCGACCCGGATCTGCGCGTCCACCGCGACCGCGCTGCCGGGGCCGATGATGACCGGGTGCAGGTCGAGTTCGGTGATCTCGGGCCGGTCGTCGGTGAGCCGGGACACCCGCAGCAGCAGGTCGCGCAGCGCCGGGCTGCCGTCGGCGGGCACGCCCGGGTAGCCGTGCTGCCGGGACGCGGACCCGATCGAGGCGATCAGCGCGTCGGCGTCCGCTTCGGTCAGCGGGACCAGGCGGGCGGCCCGGCCGTCGAGTACCCCGCTGGCGTCACCGCCGAGCCGCAGGATCACCAGCGGCCCGAACATCTGGTCGTCGCGCACGGCGACGGTTACCTCGGTGCTGGCGGCCGTCCCCGGCGGGACCGGGACCGGGACCAGCGGGATCCGGTAGAGATCCAGCAGGCCGGCGGTGTCGGCGTACGGCAGCCAGCCGCCACCGGGCTCCCCGGACAGGAAGGCGTGCACCGTCTCGCGGGCCCGCTCCGCGTCCACGTCGGGAAACGCCGGCACGGTGCGCCGCGGCGCCGCCCGCCATTCCGCGTAACGGGCGGCCCGGGACAGTGCCCGCGCCGCCACCTCCGGGTAGGCGTAGGCGGGTGCCCGGCCGCCGCGCACCTTAACCAGCCGGACCGCTTCCGGCTGGTTGAGCACGACCACGGCGAGCGGGACGCCGACGGCGGCCTGGGCGACGGCCTCGAGCAGGTCCCCGGTCGCCCC
>DASWUW010000344.1:0-2427 GCA_036406335.1 Trebonia sp. | reverse complement strand
CCAACTCGGTCAGCGCCTGCCTGGACTAGCCCAGCTCAGGCTGGCTCGAACTGACACCGCGAATGGTTAGCGTTCCCGGGGCTGAGCGGTCTCGTCGGCCGCGCCGCCGACCACTGCGGTCAGCGCTCCGCGCAGCGTGGTCACCGGCTCGACGCCGTCTAGCCGGCTGGCATCCCAGCCGGGACCGGCGGCTACCAGCCGGAGCGGGTACCGGCGCAGCAGGCGCAGCAGGGCGGGAGCGGCGGTCTCCCGGCGCTGGGCCCACAGCACCACGGCGTCGGGCCGTGCTTCCAGCACCGCCTGCTCGACACTCGGCGCGGGGGCAGCCGCGCCCAGTATGCGGTTCGGCACCCGGCGTTCGCCCAGCGCGGCCGCCAGTGCCGCCAGTGGCAGCGTATGCTGCTCGCCCTCGGTGCAAGCCAGCAGGACGAGGCCCGCGCCGGGGACGACGGGCGGCCGCGGAAACCGGTGCAGCGCACCGAGCAGCGCCCAGGACAGGGCGTGCTCGGCGGCGATGAGCGCGGGGTCGTTGCCCCGGGAGTGGGCGTCGACGGCCAGCAGCGCGGGACGGCAGACCAGCTCCCAGGCATCGACCACGCCGCTGCGGCGGAAAAGGCGGTCGAGCAGCGTCCCGCACCGGGTGGTGTCGACTGTCCTGGCCGCCGCGACGAGACCGGCGATCTCGTGCGCGGGCAACACGTCGGCCGGCTCGCCGCCCTGCACCGCCCGCGCGGCGTCCGAGGCGAGCATGCCCAGGTTGATCAGCTCCAGCATGCGGCGCAGCCGGGTGACGTCCTCCGCGTGGTAGCGACGGTAGCGGCCGGGCTGCGTGCCCTGCGGGCTCAGCCCGTAGCGGCGGTGCCAGGTGCGCAGGGTGGACTCGGGAATCCCCAGGTTCCGGGCGACCTGGCCGGCCGTCCAGGCCGTACCGGGGGGTTCCGTCACGGCGTCAGGCGGAGCGCAGCTGGTAGCGGCGTTCGGCGTAGGCGAGGTCGTCGCGCCACAGCCGCGCGGCGGACCGCGCGATGGCCGGGCGCAGGGCCGGCCCGGCCCGGCGGGCGAGCGCGAACCCGGGCCGGCCGGAGTGCGCGACCACGGCCTCGATGACCGCGGTGCGCGGCCGGCCGTCGGGTCCGGGGCCCAGCGGGGTCGCGTGAGTTTCCACCACGCTGCCGACGCCCTCGCCCTCGGTGATCCGCATGACCACGGTCCGCGGCTCAGGGCAGGTGAATTCCGCGCGGACCGGTACCCCCAGACGCCGGGAGACCCGGAAGGTCACCGCGACCGTAAACCGGTCGTCGGAGTCGGCGGGCGTCACTTCGTCCGGCGCCGAAAGCACAGACAGCCGGCTGAAGAAGTACGGGTGGAACCAGGCCCCGTGCCACGGGTCGAGCCGGTTGGCGACGATATCCTCCGGTTCGCACACGCCGGTCAGCGTAGCGACGGCCTGCACGCTCTGCGAGAGCCGGGGCCGCGCCGACAGCACCGGCACGGCGAGCGGCGGCTCGCCGCCCGCCGCGTCGAGCCGCACCCAGGCCAGGACGCCGTCGTCGTAGGCGGGCAGTGCCCGCCAGCCCCCGCCGCCGCGGCGGTTCACCCGCAGCCCGTGCCAGCGGCAGACCAGCTCGCCGCAGTCAACCGCGGCCGCGGACAGCGGGGCCCCCAGGTGCGGGCAGGCACCGGGGCCGACGGCGAGCCGTCCGTCGGCGTCCCGCCAGGCCACCAGCTCGGTGCCCGCCACCGTCATTCCGTACGGGCGGTCCGGCCGCACGTCGCGGCTGGCGCCCAAGACGAACCAGTTGCCCGACGGGCGGCTCTGCGCCCGCTTGACTGCGGACTCGATCAAGGCCGGCCGGGCCTCGGCGTAGGTCGGCTGCTGGCGCGGCCAGTCCTCGGGGGACAGCGAGCGCAGCGGCCAGCTACTCGTCCAGCGGGCCAGCCGGCGCGGTGCGGGCGGTCGGTCGGTCATCGCAGGCTCTCCTCCGTCTTTTCCTCCCGGGCCGAATCCTGCTGCCGGGCCGCCAGGGTCCGCAGCAGGGCGAACCGGCCCCGGGTGGGCACGGTGTACAGGTCGTGCCCGGCCAGGCCCCACCGGGCGAGCAGGCAGTTGGCGGCGTGCCAGCCGGTCGTCGCCGCCCGTTCCATCAGCGCGACCGGCACGTCGATGCGGATGCCGTCGCCGGCCAGCACCAGCCCGCCGAACGGGGTACGCACCCGCGGCCGCCGGCTGAAGTCGCCCAGCCCGAACTGCGGGCAGTCGCTGCTCCACAGCACCGAGTCGGCCACCACCCCGGCCTGCCGGGTCTCCGGGTACACGTCGTACAGCGCGGCGACCGCGCGCTCCCCCTCGTCGGCGTCCCGGGCCGCGTAGGCGTGCAGTTCGACCACGGACCCGCCGGTGCGCTGCGCCCACTCCCGGGCCTGGCG
>DASWUW010000343.1:0-3856 GCA_036406335.1 Trebonia sp. | reverse complement strand
GGACGGGTCGTAGTAGCAGCTGGCGATCACGCCGTTCACCCGGTTCTCCACCGGGAAGCGGGCGACGTACTGCCGCACCAGGCGCGTCCCCACGAACGGCAGCCCCAGCACCGGGAAATGCAGCACCGAGCGCCGGAACCTCAGGTCCGGCAGCGCCGGGGAGACCAGGGTGAGCGTGCGGATCAGGTCCGGCCGGCGGGCCGCCGCGCGGACGGCCACCGCCCCGCCCAGGGAGTTGCCGATCAGGTGCACCGGTCCCGCCCCGAGCGCCTCGATCAGCCGGATCACCGTGCCCGCGAGCGCGCTGACCGAGTAGCCGGCCGCCCGGGCCGGCGGCGGCGAGAAACCAGAACCGGGCAGGTCGAGCGCCACGCAGTCGAAGTCGGGGGCCAGCTCGGCCATCAGGTCGGTCCAGTTGGTGGCCGAGCCGGACATCCCGTGCACGCACAGCACCAGCCCGGCGCCCGCCCGGGAACCCAGCCCGGGGGTAGCCGCGACCCAGACCCGTTCGCGGCCCGGGAGAGCCACCATGCGGCCCGGCCAGTGCGGGACCGGTGCGGTCACGCGCTCGCCTTCCGCCGGCTGGCGGCCGGCTTGCGCTGCCGGGCGGCCGCCGGGGGCGCGTCCTTGCCGCCCCTGCCGTCCTTGCCCCGGTTCGCCTTGGCCGCCTCGACGCTGGCCCGAAGGGTCTCGGTGAGGTCGGCGGGGCCGCCCGCGGTGCCCGCCGGGATCGCGCCGCCGGCCGGGCGGACCACCTCGTTGCCCTCGATCTTGGCCTGGACCAGCGCCTCCAGCGCCTCCCGGTAGGTGTCCTTGTACAGCGACGGGTCGAAGTCCTCGGTCATGGTGTCGATGAGCGAGGCCGCCATCTTCAGCTCCTGGGTGCGGATGTCCACGTTCTCGTCCAGGAACTTGAAGTCCGGGGCGCGCACCTCGTCCGGCCACAGCAGGGTCTCCAGGACCAGTACCTCGTCCCGGACCCGGAGCGCGGCCAGCGCCTCGCGCTGCCGGATCGCCACCTTGGCCACCGCCACCCGGCCCGACCGGTCGAGGGCGTCCCGGAACATCACGTAGGCGCGCACCCCGGCGGGCTCGGGCTCCAGGTAGTAGGCCTTGTTGGCCAGGATCGGGTCGAGCTGGCCGGCCGGGCTGAAGTGCAGGACGTCGATCCGCTTGGCGGTGGCGAGGGGCAGGTCCTTCAGGTCGTCGTCGGTCAGCACCACGACGTCGCCCGTAGCCAGCTCGTAGCCCTTGGCCACGTCGGCGTAGGGCACCTCCCCGCCGTCCACCGAGCAGACCCGGCGGTACTGGATCCGGCCGCCGTCCTCCTCGTGCACCTGCCGGAAGGCGACGTCCCGCTGCTCGGTCGCCGCATAGAGCTTGACCGGGATCACCACCATCCCGAACGAGATCGCCCCGGCCCAGATGCTCCGCATGACCTACCCCTACCCACAATTGCGGCCCCCTGATACCTGCCGGGCCCGGCGTTTTACCGGCGTCCCGGTAATTTCGAAGGTGACTGGACCGTCGAGGCGGCGCGGGCTATGACGACGGGGACTATCGTTAATCACGAACTCGTCGATCCTGACGCTCGCGGCCAGTCCAGCCTCAGGGGCCGGCGGCCGGATTGCGGGATTCGACTGTCGTCCAAATCCGGAGAACACGGTGACCGCCAGCCCTACCACCCGCACCCGGGGAACTCGCCTCCCGCGGCTCGCCCGCCGCCGCCAGCTGCTCGACGCGGCCATGGCGGTGTTCGTCGCCCGCGGTTACCACGCCGCGGCGATGGACGAGATCGCGGAACGGGCCGGCGTGAGCAAGCCCGTCCTCTACCAGCACTTCCCGGGCAAGCAGGATCTTTACCTGGCCTTGCTGGACGAGAGCGTGGACCAGCTGGTGGAGGCGGTCACCGGGGCGATCCGGGCGACGGCGGACAACCGGCAGCGGGTCAACGCGACCTTCGCCGCCTACTTCGGCTACGTGGCCGAGCACAGCGGCACGTTCAAGCTCGTCTTCGAGTCGGACTTCACCAGCGAGCCCGCCGTCCGGGCCAAGCTGGAGGATGCCAACCGGATCTGCGCCGACCTGATCAGTAAGGTCATCCGGGAAGACGCCGGGCTGGCCGACGACGAGGCCTACTTGCTCTCCATCGGCCTGCTGGGCATGGCCCAGGTCAGCGCCCGGTACTGGCTGAGCACCACGGACTCGATTCCCCGGGAGGCGGCCGAGCAGCTGGTGGCGCGGCTCGCCTGGCGCGGCATCAGCGGCTGGCCCCGCACCGGCGACCCGGGCGAGCACCCGGCCGACCCGGGCGAGCATCCGGCCGACCCGGGGGAACACCCAGGACCTGAATAGCCAAGGAGGCAAGCGCGTGGAAGTAAAGATCGGCATCCAGTCCATCTCGCGGGAACTCATCGTGGAAACCGACGCGACCGCGGAAGAAGTCGAGCGCACCCTGGCGGCCGCGCTGGCCGGGCGGAGTGCGGACGGGACCGGCGAGACGGGCGGGACGGGTGCCCCCCTCTTCGCGCTGGCCACCCAGAAGGGCGGCCGGATACTCATCCCGGCCGACAAGGTCGCGTACGTCGAGTTCAGCACGGACCAGGCCCGCCGGGTCGGTTTCGGCAACATCGGCTGATTCGAGCACCCCGCTTAACCCGCTGGTAACGTGGGTTGCGATTTAATAACTGGAATGCCATAGCACCAGTTCGCGTTTACACAAGCGGTGACCCGTAGGAAGCGCGCCCGAGAAACAGGCGCGGGCACGGATCACGCGCGCACGGAGGACCCCCTGACAACACAACTGACCCAGACCGAGGCCAGCGACGAGGCACCCGCCAGTTCCCCCGCACCGGGGCAGATTACTGGCGTGCCATTCCGCGACCTCGGCGTGGATGAAGTAATCTGCGCCGCTCTCGACGACGCGGGTATCCACACCACCTTTCCTATTCAGACGCTGACGCTGCCGCTGGCCATCACGGGCCAGGACATTATCGGCCAGGCGCGCACCGGCACCGGCAAGACGCTCGGGTTCGGCGTGCCCATCCTGCAGCGGCTGGCGACCACGCTGGCCGGCGACCGCGCCGCGAAGCAGCCGTCCGCCCTCGTCGTGGTTCCCACCCGGGAACTCGCGGTGCAGGTGGCCGACGACCTCAAGCGGGCGGGCGCCCGGATGGGAGCCCGGGTGCTCACCATCTACGGCGGACGCGCCTACGAGCCGCAGATCGAGGCGCTCACGGCGGGCACCGACATCATCGTCGGCACTCCCGGCCGGCTGCTCGACCTGGCCAACCGCAAGCACCTCGACCTGAGCCAGGTCCGCGCGCTCGTCCTGGACGAGGCGGACAAGATGCTCGACCTCGGCTTCCTGCCGGACGTGGAGCGGCTGCTGCGGCTGACCCCGGAGGGCAGGCAGACCATGCTGTTCTCCGCGACCATGCCGGGCGAGGTCGTCACGCTGGCCCGCCGCCACATGCACCAGCCGACCAATATCCGGGCCGAGCAGCCCGGGGACGGCGCGCCGCCGCCGCTGACCGTGCAGTATGTCTTCCGGACGCACCACCTGGACAAGATCGAGGTGCTGGCCCGCGTCCTGCAGGCCAAGGACCGCGGCCTGGCCATGGTGTTCTGCCAGACCAAGCGGGCCGCCGACCAGGTGGCCACCGCGCTCGCCGACCGCAGCTTCGCCGCCGCCGCCGTGCACGGTGACCTGGGCCAGTCGCAGCGCGAGCGGGCGCTGCGGGCCTTTCGCAGCGGCAAGGTCGACGTGCTGGTCGCCACCGAGGTAGCCGCCCGCGGCATCGACGTGGACGACGTCACTCACGTGATCAACTACGAGTGCCCGGACGACGAGAAG
>DASWUW010000342.1:0-1663 GCA_036406335.1 Trebonia sp. | reverse complement strand
ACCAGCCAGTAGCGCGGCGGCCGGCCGCCGGGGACGGCCCCGCCCGGGGTGGGCGGGGCCGACTTCGGGCTAGGCCGGCGGCGGTGCCGGGGTGTAGCCGGACGGCCGGGCGGTGAAGGTGCCGCGGCCCTGGGTCCGGCTGCGCAGCCGGCTGGCGTAGCCGAACAGCTCGGCTAGCGGCACGGTCGCGGTGACGACGGCGGTCCCGGCCCGCACGGCCGAGTTCGCGACGTGGCCGCGGCGGGCCGCGAGGTCGCCCAGTACTCCGCCCACGGCGTCATCCGGGACCGTCACGGTAACCTCGGCGACCGGTTCCAGGAGTTGCATCACGCTGGCGCGCAGTGCTTCCCGCAGCCCGAGCCGGCCCGCCGTCCGGAACGCCAGCTCGGACGAGTCCTTCGGGTGGGTGGCCCCGTCGGTCAGCGTGACCCGCAGCCCGGTCACCGGCTGGCCGAGCGGGCCCTCGGCCAGCGCGTCCCGGCACCCGGCCTCCACCGCCCGGATGTACTCGCGCGGCACCCGGCCGCCGGACACCGTCGAGCGGAACCCGAAGCCTCCTTCGGTCGCCAGGTCCATCGGTTCGACATCCAGGACGACGTGGGCGAACTGGCCGGCCCCGCCTTCCTGTTTGACGTGGCGGTAGACCAGCCCGGATACTCCGCGGACGACGGTTTCCCGGTAAGCCACCTGCGGCCGCCCGACGGCGACCTCCAGCCCGTAGGCCCGGCGGACTTTCTCCGCAGCCACCTCCAGGTGCAGTTCCCCCAGTCCGGAAAGCACCGTCTGGCCGGTCTCGGGATCACTCCGCACGACCAGCGACGGGTCTTCCTCGGCCAGGCGGGCCAGCGCCGACGCCAGCCGTCCGGTATCGGCGGACCGGCGCGCTTCTACGGCCACCGAGACCACCGGGTCCGCCACCGGCGGCGGCTCCAGGATCAGCGGGTTCGCGGGGTCGCAGAGGGTGGCGCCGGCCCGGGCGGCCTTGGGCCCGGCGACCGCGACGATGTCGCCGGCGACCGCGGCGGCTACTTCGGTGTGCCGGTCGGCCTGGACCCGCAGGAGGCGGGCGACCCGTTCGGGGCGGCGGGCGGTGGCATCCATGACCGTTGCTCCTTTCCGTAGCGTTCCCGAGTAGACCCGCAGGTAGGTCAGCCGGCCGGTAGCGGTCACGGCCACCTTGAACACCAGGGCGGCGAACGGCGCCGCCGGGTCGGCGGGCCGTTCCTGCAGCACGCCGTCGTAAGTGCCGCGCACCGGGGGCCCGTCCAGCGGCGACGGCAGGTAGGCCACGACGGCATCCAGCAGCGGCTCGATCCCGCGGTTGCGGTAGGCCGAGCCGCACAGCACCACCAGGCCGTCGCCGCTCCGGGTGAGGTCGCGCAGCGCGCCGGACAGCGTCGGGGCGGACACGGTCCCCTGGGCGCAGAACTCGTCCAGTGCGGCCGGGTGCAGCCCGGCCACCGCCTCCTCCAGCAGCCGGCGGCGGCGGCCCGCCTCGTCCCTGAGCTCGTCCGGCACCGGGCCTTCGTCGGGCCCTTCGGAACCGTCGGCCCAGGTCAGCGTGCGCAGGCGCAGCAGGTCGACGACACCGGTGAACCCGTCCTCGCGCCCGACCGGCAGCTGCACCACCAGCGGCACCGGGTGCAGGCGCCGCCGGATCGAC
>DASWUW010000341.1:0-6162 GCA_036406335.1 Trebonia sp. | reverse complement strand
GCCCGAACGGCACTCCCACCGGGCTCCCAAGCACAGCAAGCCAAGCCGCTGGCGCAGTCCCGGCAACCGCTCCGGCGGAGACGACGGTTCCTGATGCCCGTGTCGCGCGCTAGCCTGCCCCCGGCCGTGCTGCACCGCCTCGCGCTGCACCGCCTTGCTCTGCCCAGTGCGGTACTGCTCGCGCTCGCCGCGGTGTTCCTGGTCGCCTGGGGCACCCGGCCCGGCCCGGCCCCGGCCCCGGCCAGCGGTGACCAGGAAGTCGCGGTCACCTCGATCACCCGGTCCTGCCCCCCGGCCGCCCCGGGCGCCGGCGCTTCCCGGGTTGCGCTGATCGCGCTGTCGGCGCCGACGGCCGCCGCCGGCCCGGCGACCGCGCCACCGGATACGGCGCCGCCGGCCGGCTCGGCCGTGCTGAGCACGGTGAGCGCCGCCTCAGCCCCGAAAGCAGCGGCCGCGAAACCGTTCACGGTGTCCGCTCCCGGCAAGATCGCCACGGTGACCGCCGCGGGCGGCACCGGCACCGCGGTGGCGGCCACCGGCAAGATGGCCATGGGCTTCGAGGCGGAGCAGTCCGACGCCGCCGGCACCGGCCTGGTGAGCTGCACCCACGCCGGCTCCGACATGTGGTTCGTCGGCACCGGCCAGGCCACCGGCGCCAGCCAGACCTGGCTCTACCTGATGAACACCGGGGACGTCACCGCGACCGCCGACCTGACCATCCTCACCGACTCCGGCGTACAGCCCGGCCCGGGCAGCGCCGTCACGATCCAGCCGAACCAGTTCGCGGCGGAAAACGTCACCCCGTACGTGCCGGGCTCGCAGGCGGTCGCCCTGCATGTCCAGACGAGCTCGGGCCAGGTGGCTGCCTCGGCCTGGCAGGGCGGTTCCGGCGGCGGCGCCTGGCTGCCGCAGGCGGCCGCCCCGTCGGCCAGCCTGGTGATCCCGGGCCTGACCGTGGCCAGCAGCGCGGCCAAGCTGCTGGTGGTAGTACCCGGCGCGACCGACGCCCAGCTGAAGATCGTCGCCTACACCCCGGACGGAGCCGTCCCGCAGTTCCCCGGCTCCCCGGTCGACGCCTCGGCCGGCGCGGCCACCCCGGTCGCCCTCAACTCGCTCGGCGCCTCGGCCGCCGGGCTCAAGCTCACCTCCAGCGTGCCCGTCGTCGCCGGGGTGCTCGTGCCCGGTGCCGGAATCGGCTCGTTCACCACCGCGCAGTCCCCGGTCAGCGAGCAGGGCGTGGTCGCCGGCAACCCGTCGACCCGCGGCGTCACGGTGGGCCTGCTGCTCACCGCCCCGGCCGCCGCCGCCCAGGTCAGCGTCTCGGTCATCAGCGCCGACGGCACCGTCACGGCGCCCGCGGCCGACCAGGGGGTGGCGGTGAAGGCCAGCCACACCGTCGCATTGTCCCTGCCGCGGCCGCAGGGCAGCAACGAGCCGTTCGCAATCACCGTGACCCCGGCGGCCGGCTCCGGGCCGGTGTACGCCGTCCGGGTGGTCACCTCGGGTACCGGCGGGCTGTCGGCCCCGGTTACCTCGCTGCTCCCGGTGGCGAGCGCGCTGACCTCGATCACGCTGCCGCCCGCGCGGGACGCTTACAGCGCCGTGCTTCCCTAGCGGCTTACTTCACGGCAGAGGTCCTCGCCGGGGTGCGGTACCGGCGGGTGCGGCGGTCTAGCCGATGTCGCCGTGGTAGCCGGGGTCCACCGAGTCGGGGTCGAGGCCGAGGAAGCCGGCGAACTCCTCGACCACGACGTCGAAGATCAGGTCGCTGAGCTCGCTGTCGTTCTCTGAGCGGGCCATGATCGGGCGGCGGTAGACCACGATGCGGGCCGGCGTGGCCGGGCGGGCCGGGTTGCGGGACTCGGGCGACCCCGGTACGGTCCGGGCCAGCGGCAGCGGGCTGCTGTCGTCGACGAGCTCGTCCGCCTCCGGTACCTCCTGGACGGCGAACTCCACGCCGGCCAGCTCGGTCCCCCACCGGATCTCCAGCCGCGCGACCGCGTCGAGCACCATGTCGTCGAACTGCTGCGACCGGGTCCGGTACAGAGGTACCCCTGGTGGCACCAGCCTGCCGCGCACGCCGCGCCCGTGCCGGTCGCGGCGCCGGATCCGGGCGGGCCGGGCGGCCCCGTTCTGGTCGCTGTACACAGTCACCGAGCGTATCTCCGCCGGGTGCCTTTCGGGTAGCGCGGCCGGGCCGGATCGTGGACATCGACGCGAGCGAAGGCGCGCAGGCGGTGGCCGAGCCGATGCCGCGGCGTGCGTTTCGGCCCGCTTTCGGGCCCGGCCGGCATGATCGGCGTGCTAGCGGGCAGTTGGGGCCGACGGCTTAACTGGGCCCCGATTGACCGCGCAGGCGCGAGTTGTCGGCTGGGGTGTATACCGCGACGGGAGGATAGCAATGGATGATGAACTGTCCGTTACGGTGCGCCGTGAACGGGACGTCGTGATCGTGGAGGTCACCGGCGATATCGACCTGTCCACGGTGGCCGGCCTGCGGGAGCGCTTGTTCGCGCTGGCCGACAGCGGGCAGCCGCTGATCATCGATCTCAACCGGATCACTTTCATCGACTCGACCGGGCTCGGGGTCCTGGTCGGCGTGGCCCGCCGGGCCAGCGTGCACGGCGGGAGCCTGCACGTGGTCTGTTCCCGGCCTCAGACCCGTAACCTGCTGTGGCTGACCGGGGTAGACCGCCGGGTACCGCTTTCCGCCACTGTCGACGGAGCGCTGATGCTGCTGACGGCGTCCCGCAACTCCCCCGTCGGTGAGCTGCCGGCCGGCGGCCAGCCCCCGTCGGCTTAGCGGTTATCGGCCGACGAGCGGGTGCGCTACCGGCCGGGCGCGGGCGGAGCGTCAGGTACGCGCAGCCCGGTCGGGAAGCCGTCGATGCTGGTCAGGTTCTTCTCCCGGTGGTAGGCCTCGAGCCCGGCTGGCCCCTTCTTCTCAGCCCACTGTGCCATCAGGGGCCGGTCGTCGGCGTACTCCATGAAGGGCACTCCGTAGCCGCACGAGGTCTGGACCTGGTCGACTTTCAGGTCGAAGATCTGCCGGGCGCCGGGCATCGGGGGGAAGCGCCCGATCTGCTCGTCCCACTCCGGCTGGCCGGGCTGAATCTCCGTCGCGGTGCCGTAGAGCCTCAGGATCAGCGGCTGACGCTCGAACGCGCAGAACATCAGCGTCATCCGGTTGACGTCCAGGAGATGCGCGGCGGTCTCGTTGCCGCTGCCGGTCCCGTTCAGCCAGACGACCCGGTTGGGCCCGAGGACCCGAAGGCCGTCCAGCCCCTTCGGCGAGACGTTGACGCGTCCCTCGCGCGCTGCCGTCGCCACGAAAAACACGTGCTGGGCGGTTATGAACTCCGCCAGCCGGTCACTGATCTCGCCGTACTGCTGCGCCATCGCCGTCTGCTCCCATCGGACTTATGTCAGTTCAGCACCTCTCCGCCAGGCTGTCACTGCACAAGCTGGTGCCGCAACGGGGCGTCGAAGTCCCGCGTCAGCCAGCGCGGTGGTCTTCACCGGATAGTGCCCGGAGAGCAGTGAATTTCCGGCAGGCTGGACGTCTGTACCGGCAGACGATGATGCGGGCGTCCCGGAGACGTCTGCTCGACGAAGGAGGCGTCCCATGGCGCAGGTCAGTACGTACCTCAACTTCCCGGGCCAGGCCGAGGCGGCGTTCGCTTTTTACGCCAAGACCTTCGGTACCGAAGTCACCATGCTCAGCCGCTTCTCCGACCTGCCCGCGATGGGCCCGGGCGAGCTGCCGGCCGAGGAGCGGAATCTCATCCTGCACGCCGAGCTTCCGATCATCGGCGGTCACGTGCTGATGGCGACGGACATGCTCCGGTCGCTGGGGCAGGACACCCGTATCGGCAACAACACCACCCTCTGCCTGGACGTGGACAGCAAAGAAGAGGCTGACCGCCTTTACGGCGCCCTGGCCGAAGGCGGCTCAGAGGGCTCCCCGATGGCGGACATGCCGTGGGGCGCTTACTGGGGCGTCACCCTCGACCGCTACGGCATCCGCTGGATGGTCAACTGCACTCCGGCCGCCTGATCGGCCGCTTACGCTGCCGCTTAACGGACGCTCTCGGGGCCGAGGTGGCTGCGGTACAGGTCGGCGACGCGGAAGGCCAGGTCGAGGGACTGGCCGCGGTTGAGGCGGGGATCGCAGGTCGTCTCGTAGCGGTCGCCCAGGTCGCTTTCGGTGACCGGACGGCCGCCGCCGATGCACTCGGTGACGTCGTCGCCGGTGAACTCGATGTGGATGCCGCCGGGGTAGGTGCCCAGCGCGCGGTGCACCTCGAAGAACCCGGCGACCTCGTCCAGCACGTCGTCGAAGTTCCTGGTCTTCTGCCCGCTGGCCGCTTCCACGGTGTTGCCGTGCATTGGGTCGCACACCCAGACCACCGGGGCCCGGCTGGCGGCCACCTTTTCCACCAGCGGGGGCAGCGCCTGGCGGATCCGGCCCGCGCCCATCCGGGTGGTCAGGGTGAGCCGGCCGGGCTCCTGGTCCGGGTCGAGGGCGTCGCTGAGATCGAGCACGTCCTGCAGGTCGGCGTCCGGGCCGACCTTGACCGCGACCGGGTTGCGGATCCGGCTCGCGAACTCGACGTGGGCGCCTCGCGGGTCGCGGGTGCGTTCCCCGATCCACAGCAGGTGGGCGGAGGAGTCGTAGGCGTGCCCGCTGCGCGGGTCGGTCCGGGTCAGCGCCCGCTCGTAGTCCAGCAGCAGGGCCTCGTGGCTGGAGTAGAACTCGACCGCGCGGAATTCCCGGGAGTCGGCCCCGCAGGCGTGCATGAACGCGATCGCCCGGTCGATCTCGTCCGCCAGCTGCTCGTAGCGCTGCCCGGCCGGGCTGCCCGCCACGAAGTCCTGGTTCCAGGCGTGCACCTGCCGCAGGTCGGCGTAACCGCCGTTAGCGAGCGAACGGCACCGGTTCAACGTGGCCGACGCGCAGTGATACGCCTCCAGCAGCCGGCCCGGGTCGGGTGTCCTCGACTCGGCGGTGAACTCGATGCCGTTGACCGCGTCGCCCCGGTAGACCGGAAGTTCCACGCCGTCCCGCGTCTCGGTGGCCGCGGACCGCGGCTTGCCGAACTGGCCGGCCATCCGGCCGATCTTCACCACCGGCACGCTGGCCGCGTAGGTCAGCACGACGGCCATCTGCAGCAGCGTCTGGAACTTGCCCCGGACGCTGTCGGCGGTCGTGCCGGCGAACGTCTCCGCGCAGTCGCCCCCCTGCAGCAGGAACGCTTCCCCGCGGGACACCGCGGCGAGCCGTTCCTTCAGCTGGTCGCATTCGGCCGGCCGGACCAGCGGCGGGAGGCTCTGCAGGCCGCGCACCGCGGCGTCCAGGCGACCAGGGTCGGGCCACTGTGGCTGCTGCAGCGCTGGAGCACTCACGCTGACCAGCCTACGCGCCAGCGGCCGTTACGCGTGGACCGGCGGGTGCCGGCCGCTCCAGGGGGCGGCCTGCTCGAGCTGGCTGGCGACGCGGACGAGGAGATCCTCGCGGCCGAAGGCGGCGACGAGCTGCACCCCGACCGGCAGGCCGCCGGGGGTCCAGTGCAGCGGCAGGGTGATCGCGGGCTGGCCGGTCATGTTGAACTGCGCGGTGTAGGGGATGAAGCTGGCGACCCGGGTGCCCTCTTCCCGCGGGCCGGCCGCGGTGAACCAGCCCAGTTCCGGCGGCGGCGCGCCGAGGGTGGGGGTGAGCAGCAGGTCGTGGTCATTCCACCAGTCCGCCATCCGGCGGGCCCACATCCCGATCCAGGCCCGGCTGTCCAGGTAGGCGGTGGCGGCGAGGTCCTGGCCGGCGCTGCGGTAGAACGCGTTGCGCGGCTCGATCTCGTCGTCGCCGATGGGCCTGCCGAGCAGCATCTCGAACGCCTGGAAGGTCGCCGCGGTGTCGGCCGCGATGATGGTGTTGAAGTGCGGCAGGGTTTCCGGCTCGAACATGGCCGCGGGTCCGGACTGGTCGACGTGGTGGCCGAGTGACTCCAGCCGCGAAGCCGCGCCGGCCACCGCGGCCCGGCACTGCGGGTCGTCGAGGAAGGTTTCCGCCCCCGGATGGTCGAGGAACCCGATCCGCAGCCGCCCCGGGTCGGCGCCGACCTCCTGCACCAGCGGACGGGGCAGCGGCGGGGCCCAGTAGGGATC
>DASWUW010000340.1:0-2094 GCA_036406335.1 Trebonia sp. | reverse complement strand
GCCGGCATTCAGGAAGGAAAGCCGTGGGTAACTGGCGCACCGTCAACATGACAGGAACGATGACCGCGGCGGATGCGGAAAAGCTCCGTGAGCACCTGGGTTATTCCCTCCGCGGCTCGCAGAGATCGGCGACGCGCAGATGCTACTGAACTTTCTCGACGCGGCTCGCGGAGGGCACTGATGACTGTCTTCTACACCTCGGACACGCACTTCGCGCACGCCATGGTGGCGGGGCTGCGCGGCTTCTCCTCACCGCAGGAGCATGACCAGGAAGTTGTGGACCGCTGGAACGCCGTCGTGCGGCCAGGCGACATGGTGTGGCACCTCGGCGACGTCGGCCTCGGCAACGAGCTCGGAATCCTTAACACCGTCACTCACCTGAACGGGACAATCAACCTGGTGGCCGGCAACCACGACCGCTGCTGGCCCGGGCACCGTGATGCCCGCAAACGGCAGCGGGCCTGGCTTGAGGTGTTCGCGAGCGTGCAAGCGTTCGCCAAGACGGGGATCGAGGGGCGGACGGTCCTGCTTTCCCACCTGCCGTACGAGGGTGCGGGCGACCACACGGACGAGGAGCGCTACCCGCAGTTCCGCCTCCCGGACCTCGGCGGCTGGCTGATCCACGGGCACACGCATTCCAGGTTCCGGCTGGACGGGCCGCAGTCGGTCCATGTCGGCCTGGACGCCTGGGGGCTGAGGCCGGTACCCGAATCCGAGGTTGCCGCCCTCATCCGCGAAGCGGAAGCATCCCGGGCGGCCGAGGAGGCAAGGCTGGCCGCTGAGAACCCGCTCCGGCACGGATGCTACTCGGTCAGCGTTACGGCAGCCGGAGACGGAGAAACAGGATGACGGTCGGCAAGCATGCCACCGACGAGAAGCGGAACAGCTGCGGGAAGAAGCGCGGCACCGTACTCGCTGCGGAGGCCCGGAGCATGGCCCTGCAGTGGCTGGAGACCGCCGAGGGTACCGAGTCTGACCAGCTGCTGTCTGAGGCCCTGCGCAGCACCGGGGTGGACCGCGGGCGGCAGGACCGCGTGTTCGGGTGCCTGAAGGAACTGCGGAAGGACAAGGCGGCGTGATCAAGGCAGCAGCGAAGACGAAGCTCGGGGTGCCGGTGCTCATCCTCGGCCTGTCCGGGGAGAACGTGACCAGGCTGGCCGCCGGGGAGCCAATCCGGGTCAGCGCGGCGGCGATGCGCGAGCTCGGCCTGCCCCAGCTCGAGGTGGTGCTGCACTACGGGCGCACTGAGGACGACATACTCGCTGAGCTCAGCTCGCACGGGGTTACGGCCGGCGACTTCCGTGACCAGCGCACCCCGGGCGGCAGCCATGGCAGATGACCCGATGGCCGCCCTGCGGGACCTGTCTCTCATGTTCGCTGACCCGCCGAAGGATCCGCACCAGGCGATGGCCCGCCTGGAACTGCTCACCTGCGGCAGCTCGACAGCGGTCAGTTCCCGGGACATCCGGATCGCGCACGACGGCGGCGTCTACTCGGCCGAGTACGAGGACGCGGGATTCCTGTGGCACGGGGAGGGGCCGAGCACGGTGGCCGCACTGCTGGGCCTGCTCGCCGACCGGATCGGCTACCGGGCGATAGTGACGCCCAAGTACGAGGAAACGGAGCAGGCATCATGACGGCACCTTCCGGCGCGGGCCCGGCCCGGGCGCAGCAATTCGCGCGCGGCTGGTTCGGTGAGCCCTGGTGGAGTTTCGTTTGCTACGACGAGGATGGCCGGCTCCTCGAGGAGCGGCGCCTGCCTTTTCCCTCGGGCGAGTCCTGCCTGTACTGCGAGGAGCTGCTCGACGAGGCCGCGGGCGACTCCGGTGAGGCTATGACGGCCGTCACCCTCGAGGGCGCACGGCAGGCGTACATGCATAAGGAATGCCAGATGCGGCAGGTGATCGGAGGCCTGGCCCATCATGAGGGCCGCTGCCACTGCCACGGCGGCGACGGGCAGGAAACGCCGGGCATGACCCGCCGGCAAGAGGCCCTCGAGGTCTGGCGGCGGCTGCAGGAGGGGAGCCTCTTTGGACGCTGAACGGCACGAGTTCACCCCGGACTGGACGATCTGCCCCGGCGTTCACCTTCGCG
>DASWUW010000339.1:0-8102 GCA_036406335.1 Trebonia sp. | reverse complement strand
TCCTGCTGGTCGAGTCGGGCGGTGAGTACCACGGGGCCTACTGGACCGGCACCGAGATGATCGTGCTGGGCGACCTCGGCCCCGACCAGGACGACGCCCTCGACGACTTCCGCGAGCAACTCCGCCAGCGCGGCGAACTGTGACCCGCGCCCAGTAGAGCCGTGAGCGCAAGTTCACGGGTACGGCGGTCCGGGGAATGGGCTAGCTGGCCGTTTACTCCCAGGCTTGCGGGGCAACTGGGATCATGTGCCTGCCACTGAGCGACGAGCACGCTCGCCCTGGTTGTTTATCGCGTTTGCGACCGTATGGCTGTCCATCGGCGTGACCAACCTGGTTACCTTTTCCGGCCGCGCCCACATCCACGTCAATGAGGGCTTCCAGCTTGGGGTAGGCGTCCTGAGTCTTGTCCTGGCTGTTGTCTGGCTGGCATGGGCGGCAAAGATCGCCCGGGCTCGTAGCAGGCGCGGGGTCACTGGCCGTCCGGGGCGGCTAGGGAGCGCTCACCCGGAAGAACGAACATAAGGCCTGCGAGCGGCCAAACACGGGCGCTCGAATACCGGCGTGCCGGCGGCGCGCCTTGCTTCCACCACTGGTCGCGGACAGGCGTGCGCGCCCGGTACTCACCTCATCTCACGGCGACGATGCTGACGAGCGGCCAAGAGCGGGATAAAGGAGAGCAGCAGGCACGAGGTACCGATTTCGATCCAGGTGACGCCTTGGCTGCTGTCCCTGTGGGTTGCAGACCTCGCGGCCGGAGATGTAGACCCGCTCCACCCGGGACATCACGTCCAGCGGGTCGCCGGACCAGACCTTCCGCGTGAGCTGAAGCGCTCTCCGGCTGGCCGGCCCCGGCCGCTACCGAGTGGATTCTCGGCACCGCGGGATGCTGCGGCGTCTGTAAACGGGGCCCTTACCTGAGAGAGTGCGTGAACCTGGCCCATGCGTCGGCGGTGAAAGCAAGTGTTCCGCCATCGCGGTTCTGTGTGTCGCGCACCAGGACCGTGCCGTCGGAGGCGGCCTCTATACAGTTCCCGCCGTTGGCGTTGCTGTAGGTGCTCGTTCGCCAGTCCATGTCTCGCCGGCCCTTCGTATGATCGCCGCGCTTTCAGAAGCGCGGTGGCACTCCGCACGAAGCGTATCGAACAGGATGTCAAAGCGCGTAACCGTTTCCGGCTCTGTGTATACGTAACCGCCGATGACGTGCTCGGCGTAGGCGGCGGTATCCGTAATCACGAAACCGCTGGCGCCTGCGGGATGGACGACCGCGGGAAGCACCTGGACGGTGATGTTCGGCCGGCTGGCCACTTCGAGCAGGTGACGCGTCTGCTCCGCCATCATCTCGGCGCTACCCGCCAGGCGGCTCAGCGAAGGCTCGTCGATGATGAACCACGCGCGCAGATCCCGCGCGAACAGTCTGCGCTGGCGTTCCATGCGGGTAGCCAGGCGCTTGCTGATTATCTCTTCGCCAGCCCCGAGTGAGGTTTCGAGGACCGCGCGCGCGTAGTCCGCGGTCTGGAGAAGCCCGGTCACCACGGTCGGCGACCAGTCGCGGAGTGTCGCGGTCTGGTTTTCGTGCTCGGTCCAGTCGCGAAAACCGGCGGGCATCCAGGTACGGCTCTCTTCGTAGTACTCGGTGAAGTAGCCGTTCCGTTCAGGGAAGGCCGCATCGCAGGCCTGGGCTACCTTCAGGGTCGGCGGCCGTCTCCCGTTCTCGATCTGTGACCAGTACGGAGCGGCGAAGCCCGTGATGTTAGCAAACTCTCTGAGTGACCAGCCTCGGGCCAGGCGTTCCTTGCGTACCTGCCTGCCGAAATGGGTTAGCGGGTTCCTGTTAGAGTTAGCAGACATGCTGACCATGTTTGCACATGCATTGCCGTGGTCGGAACAGTCCGGCACCTTGGAATCACGCCAGTCGTCGGCCACGGCCTACGGACTCGGCTGACGTTAACCGCGGAAGGCTTCGGGGCGGACCGCCGATCCAAGGAGTATGACCATGAGTGACAGTGACGAATTCCAGGCAATGAGCGACCCGGATTTCCTGGCTGAGCGCAGGCACGTGCGGGAAACACTGGAAGCTCTCACCGAGCGGTACCGTTTGCTCAATCTCGAGTTCGACCGAAGGGCGGGAGTCGCATGGGCATGAGCCAGCCAGCCGTACTCGCGCTGCCCCGCCTCCTAGCGGTAGAGGTCTTGCTGGCCGAGCCTAAGACCCTACGCGATGACGTGCTGGAGGCGTGTCTTTATATTTTGCGGGATCGTCTGCAGGGCAAGGAAGACGAGGGCGCGTCAGACAGCCGGTTACCCCCGGCCCCTACCGGGTGGATTCTCGGCATCGCGTGACTGCGGTCACTTTCGTCACATGAGAACTGGTCAGAACGATATTGCGGAACTCTGAGGGCGTCCCGGCGCCCCCAAAGCCCCACAATGCCCAAAGCCACACAATAATTCTGTGACCAGGGGATCAGCGGCCGAGCCGCCGGGATCGCGGCGGAGGTCGGTCACGGGGCCGTGAAGAAGACGCCGGAGCGGGCAGCGTAGTCGTAGCGGTAGACCTCGCGGCCGGCGATGTAGGCCCGCTCCACCCGGGACATCACGTCCAGCGGGTCGCCGGACCAGATGGTTACGTCGCCGTCCTTGCCCGGAACGAG
This sequence comes from Trebonia sp., assembly GCA_036406335.1. Lineage (GTDB taxonomy): Bacteria > Actinomycetota > Actinomycetes > Streptosporangiales > Streptosporangiaceae > Trebonia. The sequence continues at coordinate 5,454 of DASWUW010000339.1, read as the reverse complement.
CGAGCCGACTCTATCGGCCACCCGCATGATCCGGGCCGGATGGATGGTGACCGCGCGCAGCGCCGCCTCCCGGTCCAGGCCGTCGCGTACGGCCAGGGCCGCCTGGACGATCAGCAGGTGCACCGGGACGACCGGGTGGTCGGTGGCGATCGCGACGGTGATCCCGGCCGCCGCGAGCAGCCCCGGGTTGGCCATCGTCCGGTTCCGCAGCTCGACCTTGGACCGGGCGGTGATCAGCGGGCCGGTCACCACCGGGACCCCGGCGGCGGCGATCTTGTCGGCGATCAGGTACGCCTCGGTGCCGTGGTCGATCACCAGGTCGTAGCCGAACTCCCCGGCCAGCCGCAGGGCGGTGGCGATGTCGTCGGCCCGGTGGCAGTGCTGGCGCCAGGGGATCTCGCGCCGCAGCACCCGGCCCAGGGCCTCCAGTTTCAGGTCCCGTGCGGAGGGACGCCGGTCTCGTTCGGAAGGGTCGGCCTGGGTTTCCTGTTTTTCCAGGTAGCCGAGGGCGTCGACCAGCGCGGTGCGGATCGCCGCGGCGGTGCCGAGCCGGCTCGACGGGTTGACCCGCCGCTCGCCCAGCACCCGCTTGGGGTTCTCGCCGAGCGCGGACTTCATCCCGGCCGGAGAGCGGAGCACCATGTCGTCCACCGTCCGGCCCCAGCAGTGCACCGCCACCGTCTGGCCGCCGATGGGGTTGCCCGAGCCGGGGGTGATGCCCGCGGTCAGCACGCCGCCCGCGATGGCGTCGCGGAATCCCTCGTCGGCCGGGTTGACCGCGTCCAGCACCCGCACGTGGGCCTGCACCGGGCCGGTCAGCTCGTTGGTGTCGTGCCCGGCCCAGCCCTCGCCCTCCTCGCGCGCGCCGAGGTGGGTGTGCGCGTCCACCAGCCCGGGCAGCACCCACTTGCCGGTCGCGTCCACCCGTTCCACCCCGGCCGGCAGTTCGGCGTCCGGGCCGGTGACCGCAGCGATCCGGCCCCCGATGATCAGCACCGTTCCGCCGTCAAGAGGCTCGCCCTCGACCGGGACGACACGCCCGCCGGTAATCGCGATACCGGAGGGTGAAGTCCCCGGGAAATCACCCGCAAGATCGCTGCCGGCCACGCCACCGCCCTTTCGCCCGCCCGTATGGTCCTGGCCATCCTTTCACCACTGGTATTTCCGCCGGCACGGCACCACGGCCGCCCCAGAGGCCTCAGCGGGCGTCGAGGATCGCGCGGGCCTTCGCGGTGTGCACCGCCTCGGTCAGCCCGGCCAGGTCGAACGCGCCGTAGTAGCGGTTGCCGTTGATGAAGAACGTCGGCGTGCCGGAGACCGTGGCCAGGTCGGCCGAGTCGACGTCCTCGGCGATCCGGTAGGAGTAGCTGTGCCGGAACAGGTCGTTGCGGAACGTCCCGGCGTCCAGCCCGAGCTCCGCGGCGTACCCGGCGAGGTCACGTACGGTCAGCGCGCCCTGGTGGTCCATCAGCAGGTCGTGCATCTCCCAGAACTTGCCCTGCGCGGATGCCGCCTCGGCGGCCTCGGCGGCCAGCTGCGCGTGCTGGTGGACCTCGGTCAGCGGCAGGTGGCGGAAGACAAAGCGCAGCTCGCCGAACTGGCCGATCAGGTCCCGGACGACGGGCTCGGCCTGCCCGCAGTAGGGGCACTCGAAGTCGCCGTACTCGACCAGGGTGACGACCGCGTCCTTCTTCGGCCCGCGGATGTGGTCCCGGTCCGGGTCGACCGGCACCGCCAGGTCGGTCAGCGTCGACGCGGTGCCGAGCAGCGCCCGCAGCCGGGTGCGCGGCGGCAGCCGGTCCAGGCCGTGGAAGACCACCCAGGTGAGCAGCGTGGCGAGCACGGCGCCGGACAGGATGCCGAGCTTGGCCTCAGCCAGCTCGGTGCCGTGGAACGCCAGCGACGAGACCAGGAACGCGACCGTGAAACCGATCCCGGCGACCGTGCCCACGCCGGTCACCGCTCCCCAGCCGACCGGGGGCTTCAGCCGTCCGCGGGTCATCCGGGTGACCAGCCAGGCGGTTCCCGCGGTCCCGATCGGCTTTCCGGCCACGTAACCGATCATGATGCCGAGGGTGGCCGGGGAGGTGTACGCGTGCGCCAGGAACGAGCTGGTGATTTTAATGTCGGCGTTGGCCAGCGCGAACAGCGGGACGATGATGTAGCTGGTCAGCCCGTGGTAACGCTCCTGCAGCCGCTCGTTGGGGGAGATGGCGCTGCGGGCGGCGTCGCGGGCCTCGACTGCCAGCCGCGCGGTCGGCTGCTCGCGGAACAGCCGGAACGCATCGGTGGCCTGCTCCAGGTCTAGCCGCGCGGCCGGGTAGGCGCAGGTCAGCAGGCCGATGGCCAGACCCGAGACGATCGGGTCGACCCCGGACTCGAAGAACGCGACCCAGGAGGCGAGCGCGACGAGCAGGAAGACGGGCCCGTTGCTCAGGCCGCGCCTGGTCGCGACGGCGTCCGCCGCCAGCAGCAGCACGCCGATCAGCAGCGGCAGCCAGCGGACGTGGCTGCTGTAGAAGATGGCGATGACCGCGAGCCCGAGCAGGTCGTCCACTACCGAGAAGGTCAGCAGGTAGGTGCGCACCCGGTCGGGCAGCCGGCTGCCGCCCGCCAGGGCCAGCGCGCCGAGCGCGAACGCGGTGTCGGTGGACGCCGCCGCCCCCCAGCCGTGCACGGTCGGCCGCCCCGCGTTGAGCGCGAGGAAGATCCCGATGGGGACGACCATGCCGCCCAGCCCGACCAGGAACGGCAGCGTCACCCGGCTGCGTACCCGCAGCTCGCCCATGTCCCACTCGCGGCGCGCTTCCAGCCCGACCACCAGGAAGAACAGCGCCATCAGGCCTGAGTTCACGAATACCCGCAGGTCCATCGCGATGCCGTGCCCGTCCGCGCCCGCGCTCAGCCGGGTCGTCCAGAACGTGTCGTAGCTCCCGCCGGCCACGTTGTACCAGATCAGCGCGGCCGCCGTCGCGGCCACCAGGATGGTGGCGGAGCCGGTCTCGGTGCGCAGGAACTGCCGCAGCGGTGTCTTGCCGCTGCCCGACCACGCGGTACTGGTCTGGCCGGAAGCGGCCGGGGCGACCGGGGCGGGGGTGCCCTGATCGCGGCTGGCTCCGGTTTGGTCCGGTGGCGCCGGGTCTTCCTGCGCCGTACTCGCCTGGGCGCGGACGGCCTGCTCGGGCTCGGTCATGTCTCTATTGTTCCTGAGGCCGGCAACTCGCGGCGCCCGGCCGGGCCCGGGGCAGGCTGAGAGCGGGCCCGGCGGTGTTAACGGCCGGCCGGGCCCGCTCCGCGGGTCTCCTCAGCTCGCCGGGTCGGTGCCCGGGGTAGTGCCCGGGTGGTGGCCGGCCACCTTGGACGCTTCGCCGCCGAACCCGGTGCTCAACGAGACGGGCTTGATGCACTTTCCGGCCCGGCCGCCCCTGCCGGCGGTGAGTTCGCAGGCCGGCGCGGCCTTCTTCGGCTTTGCTACCGTCTTCCGCTCGACCGTGACGGTGCACTGGTAGACGGTCTTGTAGGGATTCGGCTTCTTGAGCATCGCCAGGATCCCGGCCGACGGGCCGGTGCCGCTCGCGGTCAGCGGCGTGCCCGGCTGGCCGAGACGGATCGGCGGCGGGGCGCCCTTTCCCGTGCAGTGCACCACCGTCACGTACTTGCCGTTGTCAAACAGGCTGGCGACAGTGGCCGACGCCGGGCCGGAGACCGCCGCCTGCCCGGTGGCGAGGCCGGCCCGCACGGTACCCGGCTTGGCCAGCGTCAGCGTCCGGGCCGGGGCAGCGGGGCCGGCGGCGGGGCTGGCGGTAACGGGACGCGCAGCGGCCAGGGCGGGCGTGTTGGTCGCCACGGTGGCCAGTGTCGCCATCGCGGCCGTGGCGAGCGTGGCGGCCACGACGATAACTCGGTTCATTGTCTCCCCTGTTGAAAATGGCCTGCAGGTTGCCGGATGTTTTCCGCGGGTTCGATTATCGCGGTTCGAGAAAAGCTTGCTTTGATCTTAGTCAATTATTTGCGGATACCTTTGTGCCCGCATTCTGGATTTCCGGCGGTTTCGCCCTCAACTGGCGTACCGCCGGCCGCCGCGGCGCCGGAACCCAGGTCGCTGATACCGCGATATTGTCGAGGTAATGCCCGGTTTTGTAGTCGAAGGCGCCGCCGCAGGTGATAAGCCACAGCGCGTGTTTTTTGGTCGGCCCGAATACCTGATTCACCGGGAAGTGCGACTTTGACATCTCCCGGACCGAGGTGACATCGAACCGCCGCCGGGTACGGCCCACGCTCACGTAGACCGACTGGCCCGGCCGCAGCCGGTAGAGGTCGTAGAACACGGCCGGCCCGAGGTAGGTGTCCACGTGCCCCACGATGACCGCGTTGCCCAGCGTCCCCGGCACGGCCGTGAACCGGTACCAGCCGGCCTTGACGGCCGCCTTGGCCAGCGGGGGAACGGGCAGGGTGAGATCTCCCGAGCCGCTCGCCGTGCTCGGGCCGCCCAGCGTCATCAGCCCGGCGGTCACCCCGATGGACGGGATCTCGATCATCCACGGCCGGGCCGCCCGCGTCCGCTGCTTCCCCTGCGGCGCGCGTCCCCTGGCCGCGGCCTGAGCGTCGGGCCGGATATCCCGCACCTGGCCGGCCGGGTGCGCATACGGCGCCCCAGCTGCGGCGGCGGCGGCCGATTCCCCCGCCAGCACCACGATGAGCGCTGTTACCGCCACGGCCAGCCCGCAGGCAATCCGCCGCCAGTCCCGTCTCGGTATCGTAGCCATTTCCTCAAACTTCGCGTATTCCGGAAAATCCCCCCGTAGGGCATCCAGGATTGATCTGATGCCGCTGGACAACCGCCATAGAGCCTACGCGGTCCGCTCTCATCTCATTCGCCGGCGCGCCCCTTTATCACGGGGCAAAGGTAATTGGCCAGCCCGGACCCGGTCCGTTTGAGCCGGTGCGCCCGCTATTACCGGTACATTCACCGTCAGGGACACCGGGCCCGGGCCCGGGCCGGGAAGGACTCGCCAATGCCGACGCACCAGGTCACCAACCAGCCGCCGCCGCTGACGGACTACGACGCTTCAGCCGACCCGGCGCTGCTGGCCGCCGTGACGGCCTTCGGCGCCGCGGCCGCGCTGCCCCGGGTCCGCGAGATCGGCCGTCTCGCCGGCACCGGGCAGGTCCAGGAGCAGGGCCGGCTGGCCAACGAGGACCCGCCGCGGCTGCGCACGCACGACCGCTACGGCCACCGGATTGACACGGTCGAGTTCCATCCCGCCTGGCACGACCTGCTGGGGACCGCCATCGGCCACGGCCTGCACGCGACCCCCTGGCGGCAGCAGCGGCCCGGGGCCCACCTGGAGCGGGCCGCCGCGTTCTACGTCTGGGGGCAGGCCGAGGCGGGTCACCTCTGCCCGGTCTCCATGACCTACGCGATCGTCCCGGCGCTGCGGCACGCCCCGGACC
>DASWUW010000338.1:0-6453 GCA_036406335.1 Trebonia sp. | reverse complement strand
ACCTTGCCCGGCGAGACCACGAGGCCGGCCCCGGAGAAGATAACCCGGTCCGCGTGCCCCGCGGACAGTCCCTTAGCCGTCAGTACTGCGTTCACCGGAGTAATCTAGGGCAGCCTGCGTCATGCCCGGGAGGCTGAGACGGGAACCGCGGTCAGGAGGGCCGCCGCCGGGGCCCGTGGCCGGGCGGCGGGAAGATCCGGGTTTCGTAGCCGGCGCCGGCGGCATCGGCTTCGGCCATGCGGTCGTAGGCGGCCAGGACCAGCTTCCCGGCCCGCCCGCTGCCGCCTTCCGGGCTCTCCCCCCGCTCGGGGCCTGCCGCACCGGCCGCCAGCGTGTCGATGATGTACTCCACGTCTTCGCGGCCGTCGATCCCGTACACCCGGAAAAAGAACGCGTCCAGTTCCGCCCGCAGGCTGGCCCGGCGGTCAGGGTCCCGGGTGAACGGATCCTCGCCGCAATCGTCTAGATCCCGGGAGAACGGGCCCAGGTCGGACGAGGTGTATACGAGCTCAAGCACCCGGGGGACGATGAACGGCAGGTGCGGCTCCAGCATGTCGGGGGCCGGCACGGGAAGCTGCTTCCAGTGGGCCGCCCGCACCACCGGGCCCTCGATCTTCTGCCGGGCGACGTACTCGAAGACCAGCGAGCTCTGCGCAGCGACCAGGGCCGCGGCGAACGGCGGGACGACGCGCGGCAGCATCAGGGGCAGGGAGTCGGCCACCGCCGCGCGCGGCAGGAACACCGCGACGGCCGTCGGGTCGGGCCCGGACGCGCGCCACACGCACAGCCATTCCCAGGTCCAGCCGAGTTCCGTGAGGCGGTCCGCGACGCCCGGGCGCATCACGGTCTCGCCTTTGCGCCGGACGGCGACCGGGCCGTGCTCGGCGGTCCAGTACCTCGGCTTCGCGACCGCGTGGTCGAACCGGTCGATCATCGGGGGCTCGTAGACCGGCAGCATGCGCTGGCCGTCGCGGGTAAAGGTGCTGCCGTCCAGCTCCCAGCCCTCGTCTCGCAGTTCCCGCTCGGCCCGGAACAGCCCGGTGTCGGCGGCGGCCCGGGGGAACGCCGTCGCCAGCCGCAGCTTCCACGGGTTCCCGCCGGCCCGCGTCTCGTCCCCCCGGGTTTCAGTACAGAGCGCCGGCACGCGGCGGTAGATCGCCGCGATGAGCGCCGCGTCCCGGGCGCCGCGGAAAGCGGGCAGCGCGCCGGTATTCGGGTTGATGAGGGCGGCCTCCTCCGGCGTCAGCGTGAACGTCCGGCCGTCGTCCCTCAGTCCGGCCGGGTCGTCCAGCCCGAACGTGAACCTGGCCGGGCCTGCGGGCGCCGCGCCGCCGGCCAGGGTGAGCAGGCAGAGCCGGGCACCGGGCCCGGCGAAGTCATACAGGGACGCCAGCGCGCCGCGGCGCATGAGGCCGCCGAGCAGGTGCCGGGCGCCGGGCGCGGCCGCCGTCCCGGGGGCGACGGCGCAGCCCCCGCGGCCCTCCGGCGCGAGGACCGCCGTAGCGCGCTCCGCGAAAAGCAGGTCCGCCCGCAGCGCGGTGGTGCCCGGTTCGGCCAGGCCCGCCGTGCAGGCGGGATACGCACCCGAACCGGTCGCGAACCCGAAGAGCATGGTCCCCGCGCGACGGTCGATCTTCTCCCGGGGCGGGGCGGACAGCACGCAGCTGAACCCGCCCCGCCACCGGGTCTCGCCCTCGCCCACCGGGAAGACATCGGGGAACTCCAGCTGCCAGTGGAAGAACTGGTACTCGCCGCGCAGCCGACGGATCTCCGCGAGGGTTTCGGGAAGGACCCCTTCAGCCCCCCGTTCCCGCAGGTCCAGCAGAACCCGGTTGACGATCGCGGGCGGCGCGTCCGGCGTCTTGGCCCAGGCGAAGGCTGCGCACCAGGCATCGGCGACCAGGCGTCTCGCGCGGAAGGCAGCCGAGTCGCGCCACTTCCGGTACTCGGCCGCCTGGTGGCGGTCATCGGCCGGCGCCCCGTCGGGCAGCCGGCCGGTCTTCGCCAGGGACTTGGCCAGCGCCTCGTTGGAGTGGGCGTAGCCGCCCTGCTCGCTGAACAAGCTGGCCTGTCCCGGGTCCGGCCTCGCGTTGGCGCGGCGCAGGGAGCGGGCATAGCCGCGGTCGTCGCTGTCGGCGGGGCGGAACGCCTCGTCGGGGACGCCGCTCTCGATCAGCTCCGGGCTCGCACCGATCAGGGCGTTGCCCGGCCTGACGTGAGCGTCCAGGAAAGGCGGCGTCATCCCCGGGACGTCGGCCGCGGCCCGCAGGCGGTCCTTCGCCCGTTCCACTGCCGCGCCGCTTACGTCCACGCCGTAGACGCAGCTGCCCGCCACCTCGCGCAGCGCGCGCCGCAGCGCGTCCGGTGACTGGTTCCCCTCACGGGCTTCCGCCACCCGGCGGGCGATCCTGCGGGCCGCCGCGACCAGGAGGCTCCCCGAACCGCAGGCCGGGTCGCAGACTGTCACCGCGAGCAGGGCCCGCGCGACTTCGGCGGCTTCGCCGGCGTTCTCCTTGCGTCTGGCGGCCTGCCTGCCCCGCTCGGCCGCGGCGTCCAGCACCGGCTCAAGGGCACTGTCGAGCAGGCAGTCCGCGAAGGCCGGGGGCAGGCAGTCGGTTCCGGCCGCCGATGCTGGCTCTTCGGCCAGTCCCAAACCGGAAAGCATCGGGCCGTCCCCGTCGTCGTGCCGGACGCGGACCGGGGCGGGCCACGTTCCTCCACCAGAAATATCATGTCATCAGGGGCGTCGGTGCCTGGTGCAGGCTGGATAATCATTTCGCGGTCCAACCGATTAGCGACGGCCGCTAAAAGAAGGCCGTCTAGCGCCAGAATGACGACCGGGCCCTCGACGCGGTCAGGACAGGCACTCGTTGACGGACGTCAAGAGCGGGCAGCCCTCGGCCATGATGATGATAAAAATTTCATTGTTTGCACGCCATCCGGCTGGACAAGCGACGTCTATTTTGTGATCCGCACAATCTTGCTCAACAGTGGCAGTCGTGCCAGTGTGAAGGCGGGGCGGGCGGTGGGGAAAGGAGTACTTCGCGGCTTCCGGAGCAATCGATTGCTGAGCAGTCGGGCCCGAGGCCGTATCGAAATCAGCAACAGCCGATTACAAAAGTGGCAGGTTCAAGGTGGTATCTCTCGGGCACATTCTCGTCGCCGATGACGAGCCCAAGATCCGCTCATTCGTAGCCCGGGCGCTCAATGCGGTCGGCTACGACACAGACTTCGCAGACGACGGCGCGATGGCCCTGCGCGCCGCCCTGGAACATCACTACGACCTGGTCATCCTTGACCTGGTGATGCCTGAGCTCGACGGCAGGCAGGCCCTCCGCGAGCTCCTCGCCTCCCGGCCGGGCCAGCCGGTGATCGTGCTGTCGTGCGTGGCCGACATCACGGCCAAGGTCGAGATGCTCGAGCTGGGCGCGCAGGATTACCTGACCAAGCCGTTCGCCCTGGCGGAGCTGATCGCCAGGGTCAAGGCCCGGCTGCGCGCCGATCCGGCGCACCCACCTGGCGAAGTGATCAGGGCGGGCGGCGTTGCCCTCGACGTCAGCCATATGGTCGCGGACATCGGGCACGGGCCGGTGTCTCTCACCAAGCTGGAGTTCCTGCTGCTGCGCGAGCTCATGGAGCACGCCGGAGAGTCGGTGTCCAAGAGCAAGCTGCTCGCCTCCGTCTGGGGATACGACGTCGATCCCGGCTCGAACATCATCGACGCGTGCATCCGGAGACTGCGCTCTAAGTTCGGCTTCGACCTGATCAAGACCGTGCGGGGTGAGGGCTATCAGCTCATCGCTCGCTGAGCAGGACGCTGGCCCGGGCGCGGACGCCAGCCCGGACGGGGCGCCAGGCGCGGTGGCCGCGTCCCGGCGGCCGGGTTTGTCCCGGTGGATCCGGACCCACCGCAATGGCGTGACCGACGCCGCCTGGACGGTCTTCAGCCTGTTCAACCTGGACCTTATCGTCATGAACCCCAGGTGGGAAACCATCCCGTTCCACTTCATCTGGATCAGCCTGACCCTGGTTTACGGGTTCCGCACCTGGAAGCCCGGACCCACGCTGTGGGTGCTGGGCGGGGTCATGCTGCTGACCGCGGTCGGCATCGGGGTCGCGGTACGGCAAGGGCAGGAGCCGCCGGCTGAGCTCGTCGAGGTGCCGCTGATGGCGATGGTGTTCCTCGCGATGGCCTGGCACGCCCGCCGCAGGCTAGCGGCCGAGCGCTCCTACCAGCTGATCGCGGCGCAGATCGCCCGGATCCTGGCCGACCAGCGGCGGTTTCTGCAGGACGCCGCCCACCAGCTGCGGACCCCGATCACGATCGCCCTGGGCCACGCCGAGCTGCTGGCCGGCGCGCTGGCCAGCGACCAGCAAGAGGGCGCGGACGCCGCCGTCGTCATAGGAGAGCTGACCCAGCTCCGGCGGATCTCCGACCGGCTGCTCATCATCGCCGCCGCCGCGGACCCCGAGTTCCTGCACTTGGAGCCGGTCGCCCTCGACGAGCTGGTCACGGAGCTGCTGCGGCGCTGGCGGCCCGCCGCCAGCCGGCGCTGGCGCGTCGGCACCCTCGAGAGCGTGACCGTCCGCGCGGACCGGGAGCGGCTCGCGCTGGCGCTGGACGCGCTGATCGAGAACGCCGTCAGGCATACCTCCAGTGACGATGCCATTCAGCTGGCGGTCATCGGCAGCGCCCCAGACGGGCCCGCGCGGCTGGTCGTTACCGACACCGGCACCGGCATCGCCGCCGATCAGCTGGCCTTTATCTTCGACCGGTTCCGGACCGGCGATAACGGGCGGTCGCGAGGCACCGGGCTGGGGCTGCCGCTGGTGGCCGCGGTGGCCGCGGCCCACGGCGGCACCATCAACGTGCGCAGCAAGCCCGATGAGGGCAGCGAGTTCGAGCTGCTGATACCCATCGCCGATGAGCGGCCCGCACTGCTGCCGGTCGGCACGGGCCGCTTATCTTGCCCCGCGGGAAGTCATCAAGGTCAGGTCGGTGGTCATGTCAGGTACCCGAGAATTCTCCCGGTGGAGGTTTCTCCGCACGCCCAAGTGGCTGGGCTGGCACGGGTTCGTGATCCTCAGCACTCTGGGGATGCTCTGGCTCGGCAGCTGGCAGCTGCACCGGGCCGAGTCAGGGAACTCACTCAGCTGGGCGTACACCTTCGAATGGCCCATGTTCGCGATCTTCGTGGTGGTCTTCTGGATCAAGACGATCCGGGACGAGGTCTACCCTCCCGCCCAGGCCAAGCCGAGGGATGCCTTCGCCCTCCCTGTCGGCGGCGGCGAGGCCGCCGCGGACGACGAAGAACCCGCACCCGACAACGCCTATCTGGCCCGCCTGACCAAGGAGGTCAGCGGACACGGCCGATGGCACGGCCTGCGGTGAGCCCGCGTGCTGGGGTCAGCCTGCCTACCAGTGGCCCCAGGGAAGAAGAGCGGTGACGGCGACCGCGACGAACAGCAGGGTGAGGTAGGCAATCGACAGGTGGAACAGGCGCATCGGGACCAGGCGCGGGCCGGGGTCCGCGCCCGCCCGGGACGCTAGGGCATGCAGCCGGTGGGCCTCGGCCAGGAACCAGCCGCCGAGTCCGACCGCGACGGTGCCGTAAATCCACCCTGCGTACGGCGCGAGGGCCAGCGTGGCCGCGACCATCGCGTAGGAGTACCACACGATCTTGCGCGTCACCTCGGCGGCCGTGGCGACCACCGGAAGCATCGGTACGCCCGCGGCGGCGTAGTCGTCGCGGAATTTCATCGCCAGCGCCCAGAAGTGCGGCGGGGTCCACAGGAAGATCACCGCGAACAGCACGATCGCGGGCACCGCTATCGTGCCCTTGACGGCGGCCCAGCCGACCAGCACGGGGAAGCAGCCGGCGGCGCCGCCGATCACGATGTTGGCCGGGCTGCGCCGCTTGAGCAGCAGCGTGTAGACGAAGACGTAGAACAAGATGGCCGCGTCGGCCAGCGAAGCGGCGAGCCAGTTAGCCGTCAGGCCGAGCAGGGCGGTGGCCCCCGCGCCGAGCGCGATTCCCCACGCGAGCGCCTCACCAGGCCGGATGGTCCCCCGCCCGCCGGCCACCAGCGGGCGGCGCGCGGTCCGCTTCATGATCGCGTCGATGTCGCGGTCGAGATAACAGTTGATCGTGTTGGCGCTGCCCGCCGCCAGCGTACCGCCGGCCAGCGTGACGAGGATGAGCATGACTGAGGGCATCCCGCGCTGGGCCAGCAGCATTGTCGGCACCGTCGTGACCAGCAGCAGCTCGATAATGCGGGGCTTGGTCAGCGCGACCAGCCCGCGGGCGACGGTCGCGGCCGAACGGCGGCGGCCGCCGGCCGGGTCCGCCGGCCGGGGGCCGAGGACTCCGGCTGCGCCCGCGGGGAATGCCGCCGGCGTCTTCACTCCCGGGCCTCGGGCGCCGCGTTCTCGCCGGCGGCCGCCGTCGCGGC
>DASWUW010000337.1:0-8251 GCA_036406335.1 Trebonia sp. | reverse complement strand
GCAGGACCAGCCGGCGCTGCCGAACAGGTCGGCCCGGATGACCAGGCCGGGCGGGAGACCGGGCAGCGTCGCCCGGTCCTGCTCAGACAGCCGGGCGTGGAGTACGTCCGGGTCCCCCCTCCCGTCGCCGGCCAGCCCGGTGTACCGCTCGCAGCCGAACGCGCGGTCGAGCCGGTCGCGGAAGAGGGTGAACCGGGTCATGCCCAGCCAGGCATGGTCGTGGCCGTCGGCCTCGCAGTACGTCTCCAGGGACCGGCGCACGGCCGACTCGTAGGCCCAGCGGACAGCGCCGAGTACGCCCGCCGCGCGCAGGTCCGCGACTACTTCCTGCTGTTCCGCCATAACGGCAAGGTACCCCGCGGCGAACCGGGCGATTCCGGACCGGTCAAGCGGTGCCGGGCGACGCGGAGCCGGCCCACCTTCGCCTGACCGGGCTCACCGGCGTCCCACGCCCGCCAGCCCGCCCCAGAACTTAGCCGGGTCCCGCGCGCCGTCAGCCGGGTCGGGGCGCCAGTACGGCATCGCGACCAGGCCCGGCTCGACGAGCCCGAAGCCGTCGAAGAACCGGGTGATGTCCGGACGGGCGCGCATCCGCAGGTCGGCGGAGACGGCGCGCTGGTAGACCTTCTCGGCGGCCTGGGCCACGCTGGGGGCGCCCTCCTCGCTGCCGTGACTCAGCACCAGGTAGCTGCCCGGGGCAAGAGCGTCCCGCAGCGCGCCCACGATGCCCCAGGGGTCGTCGGTATCCGGGACGAAGTGCAGCACGGCCAGCAGCAGCAGGCCGACGGGCCGGCTGAAGTCGATCAGGCCGGTTTCCGCCGCGCGCTCGAGCACCGCGGCCGGATCGCGCAGGTCGGCGTCGATGATGGTCGCACCCGGATTGCCGGCCAGGATGACCTTGCTGTGCGCGATCGCCACCGGGTCGATCTCCGCGTAGACCACGCGGGTGTCCGCGGCGGCGGCCTGCGCCACCTCGTGCACGTTGCCCTGGGTGGGGATGCCCGAACCGACGTCGAGAAACTGCCGGATCCCGTTACCGGCCAGGTAGCGCACGGCCCGGCCTAGGAACGCCCGGTTGGCCCGGCCGATCGCCAGCGAGTTCGGCTCCACCGCCATGATCGCGCGGCCCACGTCCTGGTCGGCCAGGAAATTGTGGGTACCGCCGAGCAGGTAGTCGTAGACCCGGGCGACGTTCGCGCGTCGCGTGTCAACCCCCGGCGGAACCCAGTCCTGGTCGCCCGCGCTCATGCGTTCCTCCCTGTCGTACTTCCGCTCTCAGTGCTTCCGCTCCGCGGGCAATGATATACATTACGTGATTGTTACTGATCATTAGTGTTTGTCCGTTACCAGTGGAGCCGCGAGATGACTGGTGATGCACGGGCGGGGCTGCCCCGGCGACGCGAACCAGATCTCGATGACCTGGCCGCGTTTACGGTCGACCTCGCCGGCCTGGTGACCAGCTGGCCGGAAAGCGCGGCCCGGCTCTCCGGGCGGCCGGCCAGCGCGGCCGTGGGCCGGGACGTGCGCGACGTCCTGCTGACCGGCCCGGCGCAGCGGGAGCTGGCCCAGCGCGCCATCGCCGAGGTTGCGGCCGGCCGGGCCTGGACCGAGACGGTGGCGGGCGCCCAGCTGGGTGAGGGACGGTTCGCGATCCGCTGGGAGCCGTTGCGCCCGTCGTCCGGAGACACCCCGGACGACAAGTACGGGACGCCCGACGGGGCGGTCGTCATGCTGCGGCGGGCCTGGCCGCAGCCCCGCCCGGGCTGGCTGGCGGAGGCGGCGGTCGGAATCGGCGACTCGCTGGACCTGGGCCGGACGGCCGCCCAGGTCGCCGAGGTCGCCGTCCCCGCGTTCGCCGACGTGGCGGCCGTCTACGTGGTGGAGCACCTGCTCACCGCGGACGAGGCGGCGGCCTCCCGGTCCGCTCGCGGGACCGCGGCCCGCCGCCTGGCCGGCCGGCTCGCGGACGGAACCCGGGCCGAGGTCAACCGCCTGCTGCCGGCGGACGAGGTGATCATCTTCGACCCGGGAACGCCGGTGTTCGAGGCCATGACGACGGGGCAGCCGGTGCTCTTCGACCGGCTCGACCCGCGCAGCGCGGAGCGGGTCCGGCTCCGGGCCGGCAATAGCGAGGCGGCGCGGTTCGCTTCCTTCCTCGCCCTGCCGCTGACCGCGCAGGGCACGGTGGTAGGCGGCCTGGTGCTCGGCCGGACCACGGCGAGCCCGCCGTTCGGCGCGGGCGAGCTGCCGCACGCGGAAGAGCTGGGCGCGCGCGCCGCGGTCTGCATCGACAACGCGCGGCTCTACCACCGGGAACGCCGGACCGCGCGGGCGCTGCAGCAGGGTCTGCTCCCCCGCTTGCCGGACGCGCCGCCCGGGCTGGAGATCGCCAGCCGGTACTTCGCCGTCGGCTCCAACGTCGTCGGCGGCGACTGGCACGACGTGATCGCGCTGCCCGGCGGCCGGGCCGCCGTCGTGGTCGGCGACGCCATGGGGCACGGCCCGGAGGCGGCGGCCGCGATGGCCCAGCTCCGCTCCGCGGCGCACGTGCTGGCCGACGTGGAGCTGCCGCCGCGGCAGCTGCTGTACCGGCTCGACCGGCTGGTCGCCGAGATCACCGCGGCCCCGTTCGCGACCTGCGTGTGCGCGGTCGCCGGGCCGGTCCCCGGCTCGGACGGCGCCTGGACCTGCACCGCGAGCCGGGCCGGCCACCCGCCGCCGGTGGTGGTGCTGCCCGGCGGCGAGACCCGGCTGCTCGACCTGCCCGCCGGGCTGCCCCTCGGACTGGGCGAGGTGGCGTTTGAGGAGCGGGTCATCGACCTGCCCGCCGGGTCCACCCTCGCGCTGTACACCGACGGGCTGGTCGAGAGCCACACCCGGCCGCTCGACGACGGGCTGGCCGACCTGCGGGCGGCGCTGTCGGCCGCCCTCACCACCCCCGACGCGCCGCTGGAGGCCGTGTGCGAGGCGGTCGCCAGCCGCCTGTCCAGCTACGGGGAGGACGACAGCACCCTGGTGCTGGCCCGCATCCGGTCCTGATCCGCCGCGCGGGTCAGCCGCTTCCCGTTCGGGCGGAACCGGGAGCGGGAGCTACGCCCAGGCGCTCCCGCTCCGCGGTCACGCTGCGGTGCTCGGCCTCGGTCTGGCTGGCCACCCCCGCGACCGCGCTGAGGTCGGACACGTCGATGGCGTCCGGGGTCGCCGCGGCCAGGTCGGAGCGGCGGGCGTACTCGTCGAACTCGCGCCGCTTGGCCGCGGTGAGCTCGAGCATCCGCTGGTCGACGCTGTGCTCGGCCAGCAGGCGGTGCACGTCGACCCGCCTCACCTGGCCCATGCGGTGGGCCCGGGCAATCGCCTGCTCCTCGATCGCCGGGTTCCACTGCGGCTCGCAGAGGATAACCACCGACGCGGCCTGGATGTTCAGGCCCACCCCGCCCGCCTGGATCTGGCTGACCAGCACGGCGGGGCCGGCCCGGCCGGCGAACTCGTCCACGATGGCCTGGCGCCGCGGCGGCGGGACGTCCCCGGTGATCGGGCCGGCCGCCCGATCACCCAGGACCGTCATGACCGTGTCCAGCACCGTGCGGAAGAAGGAGAAGACAACCACCTTGCGGCCGTCGTCCGTCGCTTCGGCCACGATGTCGGCGAGACGGTCCAGCTTGCCGGAGTCCGGCGCCGCCCTATTACCGTCCGCGGCCCGGGCGCCGGTGTCGAACGCGGCCCGGCGCATCTTCATGAAGCTGCCCTCCGCCACCGCCTCCCGGTAGGCGGCCAGGGCGCCGCCGTCGAGCGGCACCCAGTCGCTGGTCTCCAGCCGCGGCGGCAGCTCGCCGAGCACGTCGTCCTGGTTGCGGCGCAGGTAGACCGGGGCGACGGCGCGGCGGAAGCGGGTGCCGCCGAGCAGCCCGTCCGTGTCCTGGATGGTCTCGGCTACGTCGGGCCGCAGATGGCTGACCAGGGTGCGGAACTCCTCGACGCGGTTCTCCATCGGGGTGCCGGTGAGGAACAGGACCCGCCCGGTCGCGCCGGCCCAGGCGCGGACCGCCTGGGTCCGCCGGGCGCCGGTGTTCTTCGCGTAGTGGGCCTCGTCCACGGTCAGCATGGTCAGGCTCAGCCCGGCGGGAACCGGCAGCGCCCGCAGCGTCTCGTAGGTGGTCACCGCGACGCCGCCGCGGGCCAGCCAGTCCCGCAAGCCGGCCTCCCGGTCGTCGCCGTGCAGCCGGTACGCGGCCAGCCGGGTGTGACGGGCGATCTCCCGGGTCCAGTTGACCAGCACGCTCGCCGGGCAGACGACGAGGAAGCGGGCCGGCTCCGCGGCCGTCTCCCCGGCGGGGTCCGCGGCCGCCGCGGCCGCGGCGGCGGCTTTGCTCGCTGCGGTCAGGTGCGCCATCGCCGCCAGGG
This sequence comes from Trebonia sp., assembly GCA_036406335.1. Classification (GTDB taxonomy): domain Bacteria; phylum Actinomycetota; class Actinomycetes; order Streptosporangiales; family Streptosporangiaceae; genus Trebonia. The sequence continues at coordinate 3,850 of DASWUW010000337.1, read as the reverse complement.
CCTGCACGGTCTTGCCCAGGCCCATCTCGTCACCGATGATCACCCGCCGCTGGGCGAGCGCGAACCGGGCGCCGAACGCCTGGTAGCCGCGCAGCGACGCGGTGACCAGGGACAGGTCGAGCGGCTGGGCGCGGACTCGCCCGGCGACGTCGGCGGGGAGGTAACCCTGGGCCGACTCCTCATCCGGGGCGAGCCCGGCGACGTCGACGAGCAGGCCGTTGTAGTCGACCGGGCGGGCGAGGAAGTCGTCCCAGAGCTCGGCCGGGCCGGGCGCCCGGGCGGTCCGCGCACCGGGCCGCAGCCGGGCGGCGGCGTCGGCAGCCTCCGGCGAGCCGAGTAGCGTGGCCAGCCGGGCCAGGCGGTCGCGGGCCTCCTGCCTGCGGTCCGGCCCGGCGAAGAACATCCGCAGCCGGCTGCCCGCGGTCCGCGACCCGGCGAGGGCGTTGTCCAGCCCGGCTTTCAGCGGGGCCGGGTCGGGAGCGTGCGGCGGGAGGCTGCCCTGGGCCTGCTCGCAGGCGCGCAGCGCGGCCAGCAGCCGCGCCTGCGTGACCGTGCGGTGGTCCGGGTCGATCCGGGCGTTCACCGTCTCGGCCAGGGCGGACTCGATCTGCCGGGCGGCCGCCACCAGCTGGGCCGCGGTCTGCGGACCGACGCCGGGCACGGTGTCCAGGGCGGACACTCCCGCGGTGAGCACCGCGCCGACCGTGCGGAAACCCGCCTTCTCGAGCGGGCCGAGCATGAGGCGGCCGCGGGTGACTTGCTTGATCCGGTCCAGGGGCATCCGGTCCAGTTCTTGCCGGGCGGCCTCGGCGCGCACCGCCGCGTAGGCGTGCCGCGCCTCCTGACGGCGGGCCCCGGGTGCGCCGGCCGCGGCGCCGATGACGGCGCTGAGGTCCTGGGCCTGCCGGATCAGGGCGCGCGCGGCGCCGCTGCCGGGATCGACCGCGGGCGGGCTGGCCTGGGTCCCGATCATCTGCACGTCCTTTCCTGGCCGGAGTTGCGCCGCTGGTGTCAGCCGGTAACGTTCGGGCTAATTCGGGCAGTGCTTCTAAGCTTTGGCGGTCAGGTCGCCGATGAGGCGGTCGGCCACCGATTCTTCGTAAACGGCCTGGTTGTGCGCGGTCATGCTCTGCCTCAGGGCGGGATCCCAGGGGGTCGGCTGCGCCGTCCCGGCGAGGCGCAGCTGATCGGCGCCCTGCCGGATGGCGCTCTCGTAGTCGGCCGCGGTGAAGCGCCAGGACCGCGCGCCGTGCCGGGTCATGACGGCGCCGGCGATGGCGATGCCGGGCCAGTCGAAGTCGCCGTGGTACGCCAGCTCGCCGCCCGCGCTGGTGACGGCCTTCGCCAGCCGGTGGAACGCGGTCGACGGCTGGCCCTCGGTGCAGATGAGCGGCAGCGCGGCCGCGCCCAGGTCCGCGGCGGCGCGGCGCAGGATGGCCGGGTTCTCGCAGACGTGAACCAGCTGGCCCGCCTGGACGGTGACCGGCAGCGTGACCAGCTGGTGCAGGGTCACGTAAAACGGGGTGCCGTGCGCCTTGGCCGAGGTGAGCCACTCCCCCAGGCCGTCGCCGGCCGCGGCCAGGTTCAGCACCAGCACCCGGCTGGCCAGGTCGTCGACGATGACTCCGCTGCGGTCCCAGAGGTCGCGGCGGTCTTCGGCGGTCTTGGGACGCTCAGCGCCGAGCCGGAACGCCAGCGCGCGCAGCACCAAGGTGGCCAGCGTGGTGCCGTGGTCGAGCGTCTTGGTATCGCCGGTGATCGTCGCCGCCAGCTCGGCCAGCTGCATCGGGGCAGCCTTGAGGCTGACTCGCCGCTCAATCCACTCAAGCACCTGGGCGGCCTTCCCGACCTGGTCGGCTTCGCCGGAGTTGACCAGCCGGGTCAGCGTCCCGTCGGCGGCGAGTTCCGCGAGCCAGGCCTGAAACCAGCCCCGCGCGCTGAGAAAAGACTCTTCCGCCGAACGGATCGCGGCTTCGCGCCCGTCAACCAGCCGCTGCCGTTCGGCGGGCCGGTCCTTCAGCGGGGAGCCGATCTGCTCCAGCAGCTTGGCGAGCCCCTGACCGGTGACCTGGCGGACCGCCTGGTCGACATCAGCCAAGCGCACCGCGAGCACGCTGACCCCCTCGGGACGGTACTGGCCGGTGATCTCGATGATCGCCCGCCGTTCTCGGTCGTCCGGACTTTTGACCGTGACCGTGCGGGTGAGGTCACCGCCGGTCCGCTCGAGCGACCGCCGGGCCGCGTCGAGCAGACGCCGGTAATCGGCGCCGGTGAACCGGGTCAGGGTGTCCTGGGACTCCTTGGCGGCGTCCTCGTTCGGCATCCGGCGGGGCCTCGTCTTCGTGTGCGTGTGCGTCTGCGGTGTTCTCGGGAGCGGCGGGTCTTGGTGCGAGTGACTCCTGACACTGCACTCTACTGAAGTCAGCGCCGCACTCCGCTGAGCCAGCGCCGCTGCGATCGGCACTGTCACCGCTGTTTCTCCTCACCGCTGTTCCTCCTCACCACTGTTTCTACTTACTGCTGTTTCTACTTACTGCTGGGCCCGCTGTTCTTGGCGGCCCTTTGCCCGCCGTTCCGGTGCCAGCCCGTCCTTCGCGGCTTGACCTAGACCGGGTAGCGCTTGGGCTCCTGGGTGTAGGTGCGGCCCGCCGGGGTTGTCCACTGATGGAAGCCGGGCTTGGGCTGGGTGACGTCCCAGCCGGGCGACTGCTTGACCCGGTGGCATCTCCGGCTGCGCGCACCCGCATTGCAAGCACAGGTTCTCCCGCCCTGGTGATACGGAACGGCGTGCTCGAAGTCGGACTCTTGCGCGTGCCGAGTACAGGGCGGGAACGTGCAGTCACCGTCGCGGACCTGGACGAGGTGGCGGAGGGTGGCATTGGCCTGATACGCGCGGGACTCGTGGGCGTGATCGCAGGCGAAGGTGGGAACCGGTTCGAGACGCACGGTGAAGGCGCGGTCTCCGGGGTTCCCGCCGGGAGCGGTGAGTGTCCAGGTGCCGTAGCCGCCTGGCGGTTCCTGGTGGCCTGTTTGCCGGGTGAACGTCCAGGGACTCCCCCGGCTGGCGGGTCTGTCGGTGCTGGCGGGTCTGTCTCTGTCGGCCGGACCGTCGCCGCCGGCGAGGTGGCGCAGGTCGGTCTGGGAAACGGTCAGATGCAGGCGGGCGGGAAGCGCGGTGCGCTGGATGTTGTCGGTGTTGTCGCTGTTCTCGGTCCGTTGAGCCGACCGAAGCGCGCGGGCGCAGCCGTGACCGATGGCGATGCCGTCGAGGTCGGTGATGGTAACGCAGAACTCGGTAGCGGAACTGCTGGCGGCGATGCCCGCCAGCTCGCGGCACAGACTCGGGTCGAGGGTTCCGAAGCCGTGCCCCTCGCCCGGGCGGTTCCCCGGGCCAAGCAGCGTGGCGAGCGGGATGATCAGGTCGGTTTTGCGGACGGCCGGGACCAGGCTGCCGGGTCGGCCAACGTGTTGGCTGTCGTCCAGGGAGTTTCTACCAGCCGGGCCGTCTGGTACTTCGTCGTCCGGATCCCCGCTGCCCGTTCCTCTACCACCGGAGCTTGCACCGCCCGGACATCTTCCGCCTGGGCCTGTTCCGCCTGGGCCTGTGCCTTCCGGACCTTCTCCGCCGGGTCCGCCGGCATCTCCCGGGCCACCATCCTCGTGGCCAACCTGGTCTTCCTGGCCACCGTGGCCCTGGCGGCCGCCGTCGTCCTCGCGGCCGCCGTGCCCGCGGCCGCCGCCTTCGCAGCCGCCGTCTTCGGAGCGGGCTCGGGCGAGCGCTCGGGCGATCCGGGCCTGGACGGTAACGCCGTTGAGGAGGTCGAGGTAGCCCATCGCGCGAAGCTGATCC
>DASWUW010000336.1:0-7856 GCA_036406335.1 Trebonia sp. | reverse complement strand
CCGCCAGCCGCTGGAAGTCGTCCCGGTTCTGCGCGCTGGAGATCGCAGCCGCGGCAATCTCGGCGAAGCGGGACAGCCGGCCCTCGGTACCGGCGGGCAAAGGTTTATCGGCGGAAACCGCTGCGATCATTCCCCACAGCCGGCCGCTGATAATAACCGGGACACCTACGGACGCACGGACGCCGAGATCTTCCGCGGGCGAGGTGCCGCGTACGTTTGCGTAATCGTCGATGCGCTCCGGCCGGCCGCTGCGCCGGATCCGAGCAGCAGCATTATCGCCGTCGACCGCGAATCGCAGACCAAGGGGCGCGTGATCGCCGCTAACCGCGACGACGGTACCGTTCTGCTCGTCCTCTTCCAGTCGCACCAACGTCACCGCCTTGCCATCCAGCAGAGCTGACGCCTCGACCGCGACTGACTTGAGCACTTCCGCCGGGGAGAGGCCACTGGCCGCCAGCTCAGCGACCCGGCGCAGCCCGCGCTGTTTGCCTGCGGCCAGGCGCGACTGCGCCTGCGCGCGGGTGCGGGCAAGCGCGGACGCAACCAGGCCGACAAAATCCGTCATCCGTTTAGCGCGAGACTCACCGTCATTGTCTTATCTTGCCAGCATTCGATGCTGCGTCTAGGGCGTCATCGCCTGGTGTGGTGTTCGCGCAGGAACATCAGCACCGCCTGTACCCGCCGGTGCTCGGTGCTCGCCAAATCGAGGTCGAGCTTGCGGAAGATCGCGGTGACGGACTTCTCGACCGCGGCCTGGCTGATCAGCAGGGTCTGGGCAACACCCAGGTTCGATTTCCCCTCGGCCATCACGGCGAGCACCTCATGCTCGCGTGGCGTAAGGGACCGCAGGATGTCTCCTGGTGCGTGCCGCCCCAGCATCCGCCGGACCACCTCAGCGTCAAGCGCGCTGCCGCCGGACGCGACCCGGGTGATCGCCTCGGTGAATTCCGCCACGTCGCCGACCCGCTCTTTGAGGAGGTAGCCGACACCTTCCGGACGGTCTCCGATGAGCTGCACGGCAAACGAGGGCTCGCAGTACTGCGAGAGGATCAGGATGCCGAGCCCGGGCAGGCGCCTGCGCAACTCGACCGCGGCACGCAGCCCGTCGTCTTCCCGGCGGGGAGGCATCTGGACGTCGACGATCGCCACGTCAGGACGGAACGCGAGCGTCCGGTGGACCAGTTCGTCGGCGTCGCCGGCCTGCGCGACGACCTGGAGCCCGGCACCGGAGAGGATCCGGGCGATGCCCTCCCGCAGCAGCACATCGTCTTCGCCGATCGCCACGCGCAAGGCAGGCAGTGCACCGGCGGCCGCCATCGCGTCTCACCCGCCCTCGATCAGCTGACGCAGCGCGGCACCGGACAGCTCGTCCTTGGGCAGGAAGCTGACCGCGCCGGCCCGCTGCGCGGACTGCACGGTGGTCCGGTCCGCTTCCGAGGAGGAGATGAGAACGACCCGGACCGCCCACGGCATCGCGACCAGCTGCTCAGTGAGCGAGAACCCGTCGCCGTCGGGCAGTCCGATGTCGACCAGCACCACATCGGGCCGAAGCCTGGCTGCCTGGGCCAGCGCCTCGGCGACACTGCCGGCCTCGCCGATCACCGCGTGACCCCAGCTGGTCAGTATCCGGGTGGCGAGATCGCGGAATTCCGCGTCGTCGTCCACAACGAGCACCGAACGAGGCATCTGCTCATGGTGCCACCCGGCCGTGCCGCCTCGCGGTAGGGCTAGCCGGAAACCTTCTCCGGCCTGCTGCGTGGCCCGGCTCGCGGGAAGGCGGCAAGGTCGTAAGCACCAGCCAGACTTCCGCGGAGGCATTATGGGCACCCTCACCGTCGGCCAGGAGAATTCGACCCCGATCGAACTGTACTACGAGGATCACGGAAGCGGCCCGGCAGTCGTGCTGCTGCACGGCTGGCCGCTGGACAGCCGCTCCTGGGAACCGCAGGTACACCCGCTGCTGTCCGCCGGGTACCGCGTCATCACCTACGACCGCCGCGGATTCGGCCGCTCGAGCCGGCCCACCGCCGGTTACGACTTCGACACCCTCGCCGCTGACCTCAACGTCCTGCTGACCGAACTGGACCTGCACGACGCCACGCTGGTCGGGTTCTCCCTCGGAACCGGCGAACAGGCCCGCTACGTGGGCACCTACGGCACCGGCCGGCTCAAGAGCCTCGTGTTCATCGAAAGCCTCGCCCCGTCGTTCGTGAAGTCAGCCGACAACCCCAGCGGGGTCGACCCGGCCGGAGTCGCCGACGTGCAGCAGGCCATCCTCGACGACCGGTTCGCCTGGTGGACCGGCTTGCTCAGCAACTTCCTCAACCTGGACGACTACCTCGGCTCACGGGTCAGCGAGGAAACCGTCCGGGCGGCCTGGGACGCCGGCGCCGACGCCTCGCCGTACGCGACCTGGGCCTGCCCGCGCACCTGGCTGGACGACTTCACCGGCGATATCAAGCGGATCGACATCCCCGCCCTCGTCCTGCACGGGACCGCCGACCGCATCCTGTCCGTCGACGGGCAGGGCCGGCGCATGCACGCGGCGCTGCCCGACGCTGAGTACACCGAGATCGAGGGCGGCCCGCACGTCATGTGCGTCACCCACGCCGCCGAGGTCAACCGCGAGCTGCTCGCCTTCCTCGGGAAATGATCCCCGCCCCTTCCGCTGACAAAGGACCAGCCATGTCATCCGACGCGCTCGCCGCCACCCTCAAACGCACCGAGATCCAGCGCGGACCTTTGTCGGTACCGGGCCGCGAGCTGGTCCAGGTCCGCACCGAGATCCCGCCCGGGGTCGCGTCAGGCTGGCATACCCACCCTGGCGAAGAGGTCGGCTACATCATGGCCGGCACCGTGCAAATGGAGATCCGTGACCGGCCCACGCTCATTCTCCAGGCCGGCGACGGCTTCCTCATCCCGCCCCGCGTGCCGCACAACGCGCTTGACCTCGGTCCCGGAACCGGGCTGATGCTGTCCACCTACATCGTCGAGGTCGGGCAGCCCGTCGCCACCATTGTCACGAGCTGAGCAGGCGTTTAGAGCCGGGTGCTCAGCCGGTCCCGCAGCGTTTCCACGTCCCGCCCGAACGGCCGGTCGGGGACACTGGCGGGCAGGCCTTTGGTCAGGGCGTCCAGTTCGGCCTGCAGTCCCGGGGCAGGCAGGACCGCGTCCGGCTGGCTGCGGGCGAGGCCGCGGGCCTGCTGGACCGCGAGGAGTTCGCAGGCGAGCACCTCGGTGACGCCGTCCAGGACGATCCGGCACGCTTGAGCCTCCTCAAGCGAGAATGACTGGGCGTCTTCCTGCCCGCCCGACGTCTCGACTGGCCCGATGACCGCCGGGAAGGCTTGGCGGCGAAGCTCGTGCGCCACGCCGACGGCCCGCTTATGGACCGGCGTGAGGCCGGTCTGCGGTCCCGGCTCAGCCGACAGCTGCGCGTTCAGGCCGGTGACGGCCGGATCCATGAGCCGGTGCAGCCGGGTGGCGCCCAGCTCGGCCACCCCGATCAGGGCCACAGTCAGGGCATGGAGGTGAACCGCTAGGTCATAGCCGTAGAAGCCTGCGCTGCCGACGAACTCGCCGTCGAGAAAGGCGGGCGAATCCGTCACTCCCTCTAGAGCACGTTCACTCGCCGCGTCCAGGGCGCCGATCGCCCGGTCCAGGTGCGCGAGCACCTGAGGGGACGCGCGGAACGAGACCGGCGGCTGCAGCGCGTGCGGACGGAACGGCGGGCCAGCCAGATCACGCAGCCGCCCGGTGACCCGGGCGAGGGTATCGTCACCCCGGGCCAGCCGGGGGTCGAGCACATCGCGGGCCGCGCCCGTGGACGGATCGTAGAGCGTGACCAGGGCCAGCTCGCTGGGCAGGCCGCGCTGGTAGTTCGGTACAAGTCGCCGACCACCTTGATGCCGCTGACCCCGTGGCTTCCAAGCCCGGATACATGCCCGCGCAGGACGTTGAAATGCCCGGTGCCGCCGTTGTCGGGAACGAGGTGTACCCGCGGCTCGAAAACCGTCTGCCCGCGTCCGTGCGCCGTGACCACGTCGGCTACCGCTTCAATGATCTCCGCGCGGCTGATGCCCAGGCTCTCGACGTCAGGCCCGGACAGAAACCGCAGCCAGATCCCCTCCGTGTGCACCCCGCTGATCATATTCGGCTGAACGCTCACCTGCCGGGAGGTCATTACCCGGGCTCGCCGGCCCTACCAGCGGTCGATGTGCAGCACCGTGTCGAGGGGATCGCGCGGAGCCGGCTTGAACGTCTCCCCCGTGTAGTACGCCGTGGGCATCAGCACGCCCTGCCGGTAGCCGTCCGGGATGCCGAGAATCTCGGCTACCTCGGCCTCCCGCTGCAGGTGCAAGGTCGTCCAGGCCGTGCCCAGCCCGCGGGCCCGCGCGGCCAGCGCGTAGCTCCACGCCGCGGGCAGCAGTGAGCCCCACAGCCCGGCCTGGCTGCCGTCGCTGAACGGCCCGGTCGCGATGCACGCGAGAACGAGCACCGGCACGTCGGCCATATGGCGGGCCAGCCACTCGGAGCTGGTGCCGATGCGCTGCTGGATCGCGGACCGCTCCGGGTTGTCGGCGTACCGCGAGCGGGCCGAGGCCCCCGATGCCAGGTAGCCGAGGGTGACGTCGCGGTAGATGTCGCCGACGGCCCGGCGCTGCGCCTCGTCGACGACCACCACCCACTGCCAGCCCTGCTGGTTCGAGCCGCTCGGTGCCTGCAGGGCCACCTCGAGGCACTCGCGGACCAGGTCCAGCGGCACCGGCCGGGTGAGATCAAGCCGCTTGCGCACGGTCCGGGTAGTGGTCAGCAGCTCATCGGGCGACAGGGGAAGTGTTGGCATAGTCCGATTCTCTACCCGGCAGTGCCCGGGACCGAAGGGCTTTGTCGACGATGTCGCGGCCCTCGATCACGACCCGGGCCATTGCGGGGTCTAGGTCAGGGGCGGCCAGGAACGCGTCGACGCGCTCAAGCAACCTGGTTGAGGCCGCCGGGTAGGGGAACAGCAGTTTCCCGAGCATCATGCGGACTAGCCCGTCGTACCGGGCCCAGATCTCCGGCAGCTGGGTGAAGTACTTCTCCGTGAAGTCGGCCAGCAGGTCCGCGTGCTCCGCCTGGTTGAAGCCGGAGCCGATCTCGATGGCTTCTTCGATCCCGAGATTGCCGGCCTCCGCCAGCGCCTGCCACGCCGCGGCTTTGTGCCCGGCGTCGGGTACCGACGCCCGGCAGGCGGCCGCGTGCCGCTGTCCCGTGTTGGTGTGGTCACGCTCTAGCTCGGCGTCGATCTGGGTGTCCCCGGCCCGTCCCGTCGCCGCCAGCCGCAGTAGCAGTAGCCAGCGCAGTTCGGTGTCGACGGCCAGCCCCCCGATCACTTGGCTGCCGTCCAGCAGCCCGGCCAGCAGGTCAAGCTGGTCTGGTGCGGTCGCGGTCCAGCCGAGCATCTGGGCCCACGCCAGCTGGTGGTCACCGCCCGGAGCCGCCGTCCGCAGCAGCCTGACGGCCTCGGCCGCCAGTCGCTGCTTGGTGCCGCGGACAGTAGCCGGATCGGCCGAGAATCCCAGCAACTGAGATGCGTAAGCGAGCAGTTCGCGCAGGACCGAAACGGACGACTCGGATCCCATGCCCGCGGCCAGTACCGTCGCGAAGGCAGGCACCGACAACTCTGCCTGCCCGGCCATGTCAAGCACGGCCGCCCAGCAGATAGTTCTGGGCTGGCTGTCCCGGAACCGCCCGATTGACTCGGTCAGGGTGGCCAGCGACCGCTCGTCGAACCGGATGATGGCGTAGCCGAGGTCGTCGTCGTTCAGCAGGATGAGGTCTGGCTGGGGCTGGCCCGCCAGCTCGGGCACCTCGGTCCGGGCTCCCGTCAGGTCGGCCTGGACCTGGTGCCTGCGCACGAGAGTGCCCTGGCCGTCGCGCTCGTACAGCCCGATCGCGATGTGGTGGGGCCGCAGTGTCGGATGCTCGGATGGCGCCCCTTGCCGCACCGCGAAGCTCGCGAATGCGCCGGCGGCGTCGGTCGTGAACTCCGGCCTCAGCGTGTTCGGCCCGGCCGTCTCCAGCCACGCCTTTGACCACTCGGTCAGACTGCGGCCTGAGCTCTGCTCGAGCGCCCGGAGCAGGTCGGCGAGGGTGGCGTTGCCCCAGCCGTGCGCCGCGAAATAAGCCCGGATGCCGACAAAGAAAGCATCCCGCCCCAGGTAGGAAACCAGGGCCTTGAGCACGGAGGCGCCTTTGGCGTAGCTGATGGCGTCGAAGTTCGCCTGCGCTTCGCTGAGCGTGGACACGTCGGCCGCGACGGGATGCGTCGACGGCTGCTGGTCGGCGTGGTACGCGGCCGCCTTGAGGCCACTGGAGAATGTCGTCCAGGAGTCAGTGAACCTGGTCGCCTCGGCGGCCGACTGGAATCCGCACAGCTCCGCGAACGACTCGTTCAGCCACAGGTCGTCCCACCACTTCATGGTGACGAGGTCGCCGAACCACATGTGCGCCATTTCATGCAGGATCACCATCGCCCGCATCTCGTACAGGGCCTCGGTGACCTTGGAGCGGAACATCAGCGACTCGGTGATCGTGACGCAGCCGACGTTCTCCATCGCGCCGGCGCTGTCGGGCACGAAAACCTGATCGTATTTGGCAAAGGGGTAGGGCGTGCCGAACAACTCGGTGTAGTAGTCGAAGCCCTGCCGCGTGATGGTGAATACGTCGTCCGGTTCCAGGTAGGCCAGCATCGACTGGCGGCAGGCCAGCCCGAGCGGGATCACCTGACCCGACGGCGTGGCATGCGTCTCGCGGACCACGTGGAACTCCCCCGCCACGAGCACGGTCAGGTAAGTGGAGATCCGCGGCGTGGCGGGAAAATGCCACACCATCGAGCCCGGCCGGCCGGGCGCCGGCACCGGCTCGGGGGCCGGCTGATTGGAGAACACAAGCCACTGCCGGGGGACGGTCACGTGAAAGGTGAACTCCGCCTTCAGGTCCGGTTGCTCGAAGTTCGCGTAGACGCGGCGGGCGTCCGCTGGCTCGAAGTGCGTGTACACGTAGACGCGCCCGTCGGCCAGGTCCTCCGTACGCTGCAGTCCGCCGCCATCGGCGTACCGGCAGTCGGCGACCACCCGGAGCTCGTTATGCCCGGCCAGTCCGGACAGCGTGATCCGCCCGTCCGCGTAGGCGGCCGCCGGGTCGACAGACGTGCCGTTCAGCGTGATCTCGTGCACCGTCTCGGCTATCAGGTCGACGTAGCTGGCCGCTCCTGGCCGGACGGAGTCAAACGTGATGACCGATACCGACCGGAATACCTCCGGGCCGCCGGTCAGGTCTAGTTCGACGTAATAGGAATCGACGCTGAGCAGACTGGCGCGCTCGCTGGTCTCGTCCTTGGTGATCTCGGCGATCGGCATTCCAGCCTCCGGGTCTCAAGTAATTACTCGTTATACCATGACCTGGACTCAGGGCAGCCACCACTCCCCGGTGCCGGGCGCAAACCAGGGTTTTACCCGGGGGTGATCGTACGCCTTAGGTGCGATGGTTATGCCCTGACCCAAAGGAGGTTCCAGATGGCCGAGCTCCCACCGCCCCCGGCGGGAATTGCGCCGCCTGATCCCGACCGGGTCAGCAGCTTCCTCAATATCCGGGTCAAAGACATCGACGCCGTGTACGCCGAGTGGAGCGCCCGCGGTGCTCAATTCCTGACGCCGCCGAAACAGCACCCGTACGAGAAACGCTGCTACATCCGCGATCCCGACGGTCACCTGATCGAATTGGGGCAGACCACGGACCCGAAGGGGGACTGGACGCCCCCTCACTGGCCGTCGAGTACAGCTGCCGGGGAGTCCGGGTGACGGCCTAGCGCA
>DASWUW010000335.1:0-3504 GCA_036406335.1 Trebonia sp. | reverse complement strand
CAACCAGGAATTCCGGGCCCTGCTCTAGCCGGGACCAGCGCGGCGGGCGGCGAGTACCTGCTGCACGCCGGGGTCGTCGAGCAGGTACGGCAGGGCCAGCAGGACCCCGCCGGGATCCGACATCCGGGCGGTGAGCGCGAGCCGCACCAGCTCGCCCGGGCTCACCTCGCGGACGGTGACGAACTCGCCCGGGTCGAGCCGCTGCTCCTGCCGCCGCTCGCAGCCGGCGGCGAGAAAGTAGTGCCGGGAGCTGCCCGAGTAGGCGTCGTAGCATGACTCGCCGGGGTAGCTCAGCTCCCGCGGGACGTAGCCGGTTTCCTCGGCGAGCTCCCGGGCGGCGCCGTCGGCCAGGGACTCACCGGGTTCCACGGCGCCGCCGGGCAGCTCCGTTAGCACCCGCTCGGGTCCCGGCCGGTACTGCTCGGCCAGTATCACGGTCCGCTGCGGGGTCAGCGCGACGCACGCCGCCGCCCGGTGACCCGCGTCTCCGGTCAGCGTGAACACCTTCTCGGAGCCGTCCGGCAGCCGGAAGGTCTTCGCGACGACGGGCCGCCGCCCGACCCGTCCCCGCCGCTCGCTGCTGATCAGTTCCCAGGCGCTGGCCACCGGAGGATCCTACGTCGGCTTTCCCGGCCGGCGCGCACCGGACCCGGACCCCGCGGACCACGACGGCCGCGGGCCGGGCCAGCACCCCCGGGTCCTGCAGCGGGTCGGCGTCGTGGTCACGATGTCGCCGTCGGGGTGGATGCCGAGGAACTCCCGGGCCCGCGCGCCCGCCGCGGCGACGGCCTGCGCCGCGGTGAGGCCGTGCCCGGCCAGCAGCGCGATCTCATCGGCGACGGTGCCGGCCACGTCGGTGCCGGCCAGCACCCGGACACTGCGGGCGACCGCGTACGGGAGGGTGCCGCGGAGCTGCTCGCGCAGCTCGTCCGCCTTCCGGCAGGCCGCCGGATCGGCCGAACCGCGGTTCTGCAGCACGGCGCAGAGCGTCGGCGCCCAGGCGCCGCCCCGGGCGCCGAGTGCCTCCAGTTCCGCGTGGCCGAGCCCCCGGCCGTGCTCGGCCGAGTCGACCGTTCCTTAACGCTGAGCGGTACTAGGTACCTGCTGAGCGGGCTGCCCGCGGACGGTGCTGGGCGGCCTGGATTCCCGTGGTGGTCCGGTGAGGCGTTCCGGTTTTGGTGCCTGGCGGCGGCCGGTGCCTGCTGGGGTCAGCGCTGCCGCGTGGTGACCGGTGAGTTCGGGATGGTGCTCCCGCAGCGGGGTGAGCCAGTGCTCGGCTCCCCGGCGGGAGGTGTAGGCGGGGTCGACCGCGATCACCTACAGGCCCGCGTTGTGGGTCACCTGCTCGAGGCGGTCACGAAAATTCGCGGTCGGAAGGCCGGAGACCAGGGCGCGGAATTTCCGGCCGCGTTTCCCGCGGGCGGGGCGGTTCCCGGCCTGTTCGCGTCCTTCGGCCCGGGCGGCCGCGAAGTCCAGGTTTTCGATCACGATGGCGCGGGCGGCGTGCTGGCTGGCGGTGGCGGTCAGGGCGGTGACCGCGGCCCGGACCCGCTCGTCGCGGGTGCTGGCAGGTAGCCCGGCGAGGTCGAGCGGGACGGTGTGCGGGGTGCCGAGCACGTTTCCGTCCGGGGCGAGGACGGCGACGGCGAGGTGCCCGGCGTTCAGGTCGACCGCGACCACCGGGTACTGCCGTAGGCCGTCGAGGGCGGGGGCGGGGGCGGGGCTGGTTCTCCAGGAGGCGTCGAGGTACCAGCGGTCCGTTCCGGGGTCTCGGCTGATGTCGTAGCGGACCGCGCCGGTAGCGGCCTGCGCGGCGACTTCGTCACCCCGGTACGGGAACTGGACCGGGCACGACAGCCGGTACCGGCACGCAGGGCGGTTCGCAAAGTGCTCAAGCGGGCGGGGCAGCCGTACTTCAACCCAGTCTTCGTCGGGATTCCAGCGTATGGTGAGGTTGCCCCAGAGCTGGTCTTTTTCGCCGTCGGCGGTCAGGAACAGCCGGGAGGACTCCCAGCGGTCGCGCTACTGCGTCTTGCTCAGCCCGGCCGCGGTCAGGTGCTGCCGGGCGTGCAGCAAGCGCTTGCCGCCGCGGACAACCGAAACCGTCCCCGCGCTGAGCTGCTGTTCCACCCGCCCGGGACGGGCGACCAAGGCCTTCAGACGGACTGTTTTCTGGTGCCGCTCGTTCGCGTCAGCATACCCACGGGTGCGGCCCTGTTTTGGCCCGCCGACCCGGCACCGGGCCGCCAGGTCACGTCCCGCGAGCATCCCCGGGTGCAAGCCTGCTGCCCGCAGAGCCTTAGCGTCCTGCGGCGACACCGGCAGCCGGGTACGAACCCGGGCACCCGCCGGAGCCGTGGCAACAAACGGGCTCGCGATATTCCGCATTTTCCTGCTCACGTCGCAGGCTCTGGCTCGGCGCCCGCAAAAGCTCACTATCTCTTGGCAGATCCCAATTCGTATCAATTGAGACGGACACCAAGCAGGCACTGGCGCGCTGCCAGCCCGGTCCGGCCGCCATCCTGGCAGGATGGCGGCATGGAACGAGTACTTGGAATCGGCGGCCATTTCCTGCGGGCGGCCGACCCGGCGGCGCTCAGCGCCTGGTACCGCGACTGCCTGGGGCTGGACGCCGACGAGAACGGCCTGTGGCAGCAGGAAACCGGGCCGACGGTGTTCGCGGCGTTCGAGTCCGGGACCGACTACTTCGGGTCCCGCTCCCAGCAGGTCATGCTCAACTTCCGGGTCCGCGACCTGGACGCGATGCTCGCGCAGCTGCGCGCCCGGGGCACTGAGCCGGCCGGGGAACCGCAGGAGATGGAGGGGGTCGGCCGGTTCGGCTGGGTCACCGACCCCGAAGGCAACCGGGTCGAGCTGTGGCAGCCCGCCTGACCGCTGCCGCCGGTCTCAGTCCGTGAACCGGGGCGGGCGGCCCTCAGCCTGGGCCGCCACCGTCTCGGCCAGGTCGGGGCCGGCTAGCAGCGCCTCCTGCTCACGGGACTCGGCCAGCAGGATCTCCGCCGCGCTGGCGTCCGGGGCCAGGGCGAACAGGCGTTTGGCGCCGCGTACGGCGCGCGGGCTGGCCGCCGCGATCTGCCCGGCGAGGGTCATCGCGGCGGCGTACGGGGCGCCGGCGGTGCGGGTCGCCAGGCCGAGGGCGGCGGCCTCGGTCCCGGAGACCTCACGCGCGGTGTAGGCCAGCTCGCGGGCCACGTCGTCGCGGACCAGGCCGCGCAGCAGCGCGATCCCGGCCATGTCGGGGACCAGGCCCCAGCGGGCCTCCATCACCGCCAGCCGCGCGTCGGGGGCCACGATCCGGATGTCGGCGGCCAGCGCGACCTGCAGGCCGCCGCCGAACGCGATGCCGTGCACCGCCGCGATCACCGGCACGGCCAGTTCCCGCCAGCCCCACACCGCGTGCTGCCACAGGTTGGCGATCCCGTGGGTCCGCTGCGTGACGGACTCCGGCATCCCGCCGCCGGCCAGCGACGCCAGGTCGAGCCC
>DASWUW010000334.1:0-4720 GCA_036406335.1 Trebonia sp. | reverse complement strand
GGGACGAGCCCGGTCTTCGCGTCGGTCGACTCGCAGCCGAATACCACCAGGTCGAACCCGACCACCTTGAGGGCCTCGGCCAGCGCCAGCGACGATTCCACCGCGTCCGACCCGGCCAGCGCGTCGTCGATCACGTGCACGGCCTTGTCCGCCCCCATCGACAGGGCCTTGCGGATCGAGTCGGCCGCTTTCGCCGGGCCCATCGTGAGGATCGTCACCTCGCCGCCGTGGACTTCTTTGAGCTTCAGCGACTCTTCAATCGCGAACTCATCCAGGTAGTTGATTACCCCGTCAGCGGACGCCCGGTCCACCGTATTGTCACCAGGCACCAGCGACCGCTCGACCTCGGTATCGGGCACCTGCTTCATGCACACGACGATATTCATGGTCTGCACCGACCTCCTCATTGCCGCCGACGGCCAGGTTCCCGCCGGCGCCTAACAGCATTCTGACCCATGTTCTATGTTACTCAACAGTAGCTTGTTGTGCCGCTGCTCACACACCGGGTCAAGGAGGCATCCGGGAGTGGCCTGCTCGTCAGCCCGCTGAGGCGCGCTCCGCCGTTTCTACCACGTTAGAGAGCAGCATCGCCCGGGTCATCGGCCCTACCCCGCCCGGGTTCGGCGCGACCCACCCGGCGACCGCGGCCACGTCCGGCGCCACGTCGCCCACCAGCCCCGCGTCGGTCCGGGTGATACCCACGTCGAGCACCGCGGCCCCCGGCTTGACCATGTCCGCGGTCAGCAGGCCGGCCCGGCCGGCCGCGACCACCACGATGTCGGCCGCGCGGGTATGCGCGGCCAGGTCCTTGGTCCCGGTGTGGCACAGGGTCACGGTCGAGTTCTCCGAGCGGCGGGTCAGCAGCAGCCCGAGCGCGCGGCCAACCGTGATCCCGCGGCCGATCACGGTCACCTCAGCCCCGGCCAGCTCCACCCCGTAGCGGCGCAGCAGCACCACGATCCCGTGCGGCGTGCAGGGCAGCGCCGCCGCCTCGTTCAGCACCAGCTTGCCCAGGTTCACCGGGTGCAGGCCGTCCGCGTCCTTAGCCGGGTCGATCAGGTTCAGCACCCGCAGCTCGTCCAGCCCGGCCGGCAACGGCAGCTGCACGATGTAGCCGGTGCAGCCCGGGTCCTCGTTCAGCTCGGCCACGGCCTCCTCCACCTGCGCCTGCGAGGCGGAAGCGGGCAGGTCACGGCGGATCGAGGCGATGCCGACCTGCGCGCAGTCGCGGTGCTTGCCGGCCACGTAGGAGCGTGATCCCGGGTCGTCCCCGACCAGGATCGTGCCCAGCCCCGGCATCACGCCGCGGGCGGCGAGCACGGCCACCCGCTCCTTCAGGTCCGCCTTGACCGCCGCCGCCGTCGCCTTGCCGTCTAGAATCTGCGCAGTCACGTACCGGTTCCCCTCAGTGGTAAAAGTGCCGGACCCCGGTGAAGTACAGCGTGACCCCCGCGGCCCGTGCGGCCTCGATCACCCCGTCGTCCCGGATGGAGCCGCCCGGCTCTGCCACCGCACGGACCCCTGCCTCCGCCAGTATCTCGAACCCGTCCGGGAACGGGAAATAGGCGTCGGACGCGGCCACAGATCCGACCGAGCGTTTTCCGGCTCTGGCCACAGCCAGCCGCGCCGAGTCGACCCGGTTCACCTGTCCCATGCCTACGCCGACCGACGCGCCGTCCTTAGCCAGCAAAATCGCGTTCGACTTGACCGCGCGGCAGGCCCGCCAGGCGAATGCGAGGTCGGCCAGCGTCGCCCGGTCGGCCGCCTCCCCCGTTTTCAGTACCCACTGGCCCGGGTCGTCGCCCGGCGCGTCGACGCGGTCCCACGTCTGCGCGAGCAGACCACCGGTCACCGGCCGGAATTCAAAATCGGCCGCGCCCGAACGGGACCGGCTGTCCCCGGCACCCCCCGCCGGAGCCCAGGGCGGCGGGGGACAGCGCAGCAGCCGGATGTTCTTCCACCGGCCGGTCAGGATCTCCACCGCCGCCGGGTCGAAGTCCGGGGCGATGACCACCTCGGCGAATCCTTCGGTGATCTGAAGGGCCATCGCGTCGGTAACCGCGCTGTTGGCCGCCACCACGCCGCCGTAGGCAGACAGCGGGTCGCAGGCCAGGGCCTTGGCGTGCGCGGCGGCGATGTTGGTGCCGACCGCGATCCCGCACGGGTTGGAGTGCTTGATGATCGCGACGCAGGGCTGGGCGAAGTCGAAGGCGGCCCGGCGGGCGGAGTCCGCGTCGACGTAGTTGTTGTAGGACATGGCCTTGCCGTGCAGCACTTCGGCGCGGGCGATGCCGGGATCGCCTGGGCCGCTAACGGCTGAGCCGCTGGAGTTGGCCGGGACCGTTCCGGCTGCTCCGGCCGTGGATCCGGCGACGTAAAGGGCCGCTTTCTGGTGCGGGTTCTCGCCGTAGCGGAGCGTGTCCGAGCGGGTCCAGACCTGGGCGATCAGGTCGGGCCAGCCGGTCTCGAGCGCGACCTCGTCGGGTGCGTAGCTGGCGGCGAACCAGGAGGAGACGGCCGCGTCGTAGGCCGCGGTGTGCGCGTAGGCGGCGGCGGCCAGCCGGCGGCGCTCCGGCTCAGTGAACCCGCCGCCGGCCAGGGCGGCCAGCACGCCGGCGTACTGGGCCGGGCTGGTCACCACCGCGACGCTGCCGTGGTTCTTCGCGGCGGCGCGGACCATCGCCGGGCCGCCGATGTCGATCTGCTCGATGATCTCCTGCGGCTCGGCGCCGGAGGCGACCGTCTGCTCGAACGGGTACAGGTTGGACACCAGCAGCTGGAACGGCGCGATGCCGAGCTCGCCGAGCTGCCGGGTATGGCCCGGGTTGGCCGAGTCGGCCAGCAGCCCCGCGTGCACCCGGGGGTGCAGGGTCTTGACCCGGCCGTCGAGGCACTCGGGGAAGCCGGTGAGGTCCTCGACCTTGGTGACCGGGACACCCGCCGCCTCGATCGTCTTGGCCGTCGAACCGGTCGAGACGATCTCCGCCCCGGCCGCGTGCAGCGCCGCCGCCAGCCCGGGCAGGCCGGCCTTGTCGTAGACGCTGATCAGGGCCCGCTTAATCGGAATTCGGGTCACGTGCCGATCCTTACCTTCCTGCCGCCATTGACGGACCAGCCCTCGCGGGCCATCCGGCCGACCGTGTCGACGAGCAGCGCGCGCTCGGCGACCTTGATGCGCTCGTGCAGCGCCGGCTCGTCGTCGTCATCGCGCACCGGCACGGCCGCCTGGGCCAGCACCGGGCCCGCGTCGACGCCCTCGTCCACCAGGAACACCGTGCAGCCGGTGATCTTCACCCCGTAACCAAGCGCGTCTGCGACCCCGTGCATGCCGGGGAACGAAGGTAGCAGCGCCGGGTGCGTGTTCAGGCAGCGGCCGCCAAACCGGGCCAGGAACTCCTTGCCCACCAGCTTCATGAAGCCGGCGCAGACCACCAGGTCCGGACGGTAGTCCGCACAGGCCCGGGTGAGCGCGCCGTCCCAGTCCGCGCGGGTGGCGAAGTCACCGGTCCTGAGGGTGAAGGCGGGAATGGCGGCCGCCGCCGCCCGGTCGTGGGCGGCGATGCCGTCGCGGTCGGCGCCGACTCCGACGACGGCGGCGCCGTAGGCCGGATCCTGGCACGCGTCGATGAGGGCCTGCAGGTTCGTCCCCGCTCCGGAGACCAGCACAACCAGCCTCGCTGTCATGGCAGCAACCCTAACTGGTGCGGCCGAACGTACGGCAGAATAGGTCGCGAGATGGCCAGACTCACCGACCCGCCGCCGCCGGGATCCCCGCAGTCGCCGGGACCCCCGCCGCCGGCCCGGTCACCGTTCCTGCCGCCGGCGCCGCGGCCGCCGCTTCCGCCGGCCGACCCCCGGCTCCGGCAGCGGGCCTGGGCCGCGCTCTGCCTCGCGGTGCTCAGCCTGCTGGCGCTGATGCTGATCGGCAACCCGCAGCGGGCCCGCTACGTGGTCGCGGTCGCGCTCGCGGTCGCGGTCACCGCGCTGCTGCTGGGGCTGCGGACCATGTCGGCGGCCAGGCGGGCCGGGACCAGCCGGCCCCGCGGCGCGCTCGCCGGGGTAATCCTCGGGGTGATCGGCCTGCTGTTCAGCGGTTCCGCGCTGCTCCTCTTCCTGGTCTTCCAGACCCAGATCGACCAGTACGTCAGCTGCATGAACAACACCAGCACGGCCGCCGGGCAGCAGACCTGCCAGCACCAGCTGAGCACCTCGATCAGCAGCCGGTAACCCGTCGTTACTCCGGGTCGTCGGCCCACGGGTTGACGTGAATACGGTGACCGCCGGCGTTGTCGTTCTCGTCGACCACGAGTGCGGGCAGCGGGCCGCTCGCCGTCAGCTCGGCGGCCGGCTCCTGGCCGGACGCCGCGGCCAGCCGGCGGACGTGATAACGGATGATCAGCCAGTTGGCCGCGCCGGCCGCCAGCGCGGCGGTCACCCCGATCTCGAGCACGGCGACCACACCGGTCTCGGCCCCGGCGGGGCCGACCGAGGCCAGCCGCCCGGCACCGAGCGAGCCACCGGAAAACTTGGCCGCGAACCCGATGATGACCGCGGTCACCGTGCCGGTGAGCAGGCCCCAGAGCGGTGCCGCCTCCAGCGTCGGGGTCGGCGCGATCCGCACCGTCACCAGCCCGGCGAGCACACCCGCCAGGTAAGGCAGGGCGAGGATGAAGAAGCCGAGCCAGGCCGGGAACGCGGCCCGGTCACCCACCGGCAGCGC
>DASWUW010000333.1:0-2524 GCA_036406335.1 Trebonia sp. | reverse complement strand
CCGCAGTAGTTACGTGGTACGGTACGGTCACTAACGCAAGCGTTGCTCTAGCTACAAGAACCTCAGGAAGGCAGTTCATGATCAAGAGGATTGCGCTCTCGGCCGTACCGCTAGCCGCGGCCGCCGCGCTGACCATGGGCGGAATTGCGCACGCTGCGCCCGCCCCGGCGGCCCCGGCCCCGGCGCCGAGCGCCAACAGCGACGGCACCATTGGCTACCAGGCCGTGCAGAACCTCGGGGGTGCGACGTACTTCACCCACATCATCGGCCAGTTCGGCCTGGGCGACCCGCAGTACGGGCTCACCAACCCGACGCTCAAGTCCAACCCGCTCCTCAGCGTGTTTCTGAACAACCTGCCCAGCAACCACACCTGGGAGAATTTTAACAACGGCTTCGGGTTCACGGTGGACGCGACCCGCGTCGGGCTGTGCGGCGGCGAGAACCACTTCGACGCCGCCACCACCGTGCAGTCGATGATGATCCCGGTGTCGAACCACACCTACGACGTGGTCGCCATCGAGGGCCAGGCCACGCCCGGCGGCGAGGGGTGCCTGAACTCGGCGCTCCCCGCAGGCAAGATCAGCCTGCTGCTGAAGAACGTCCCGTCCCGGGACACCACTCAGCTGGAGGTCCTGTACGACGGTCACCACGCGCACAACGGCGTCCCGGCGGGCTTCGCGACGATCGTCGCCAACGACCTGAGCCGCCCGAACCTGGCCGTCGCCAACACCCCCGGCCGGATCTTCCCGGTCGCGGGCAACGAGCTGTACGAGGCGGACGCGGGCATCATCGGCGCTGACGGGGCGCCCACGGCCGGGCTTCCCGGCGACGTGCTCCCGGACTCCAGCGGCCCCAACCTGGTGGTCAAGCTGGCGCACGTGGCGCTGAACGGCAACGACCTGAACACCGGCGACGAGGTGCACGGCACGCTCCAGTCGGACGCCGCCTGGGTCGCCGTTCCGGTCGTCGACCACGCTCGCGGCCTCGTCGCGGGCGCGGTCTCGGTGTTCAAGTCGGACCACTTCTCGGTCTACTCGGCGCCGGGTGCTCTCGACTACCAGGAGCTGGCTAACCCCGGTAACGGCAACAACTGAGAACCGGGCACCAAACTGACTGACCCGGCAGGTTAGCCGGGAACGTCAGCTAGCACGCCGAAAGGGCGGCACCTGCTTCGCGGGTGCCGCCTTTTCGCGGTTCCGCCCGCGCCCGGCGGGCCGGCGCGGGCGGCTCGCCGCACCGGGCCCGGGCGTGCTTGAATCGGGGCCATGGGTGACCGGGCCGTGGTGGCGGCGGACAAGTTCAAGGGGAGCCTGACCGCGGCCGAGGTGGCCGCGCGGGTGACCGCCGGGCTGGCCCGCGGCGGGTTCGGCGGCGAGGTCGTGCCGCTGCCGGTGGCCGACGGCGGGGACGGGACGGTGGCGGCCGCGCTCGCGGCCGGCTTCCGCCGGGTCGAGCTCGCGGTGACCGGGCCGGCCGGGGGAACGGTCACCGCGGCTTACGCCCGGCGGGACGAGGTCGCCGTCATCGAGGCGGCCCAGGCCTGCGGGCTGACCCTGCTGCCCGCGGACGCGCTCGCGCCGCTGACCGCGACCAGCCGCGGGGTGGGCGAGCTGATCCTGGATGCCCGCCGGGCGGGCGCCCGGCGGATCGTGCTCGGGGTGGGCGGGGTGGCTACCACCGACGGCGGGGCCGGGCTGCTGCAGGCGCTCGGCGCCCGGCTCACCGGTGCGTCCGGCCAGGCGCTGCCGCCGGGCGGCGGCGCCCTCGGCCGCCTGGCCGCCCTGGACCTGACCGGGCTGCCGGATCTGTCCGGCACCGAGTTCCTGCTGGCCTCGGACGTGGACAACCCGCTGCTGGGCCCCCTGGGGGCGGCCGCCGTATACGGGCCGCAGAAGGGCGCCTCCCCGGGCGAGGTTCAGCTGCTCGAAGCGGGCCTGCGCCAGTGGGCGGATGCCGCCGAGGCCGCGGTGGCCGGCCCGGCGGGGACGGCCACCCGGGAAGCGCCCGGGGCGGGCGCGGCGGGCGGGATCGGGTTCGCCGCGCTGCACTTTCTCCGCGCGCGGATGCGGCCGGGAATCGAGCTGCTGCTCGAGCTCGCCTCGTTCGGTTCCCGGCTGGACGGGGCCCGCCTGGTGATCACCGGGGAGGGCTCGCTCGACGCGCAGACGCTGTACGGCAAGACACCGCTCGGGGTGGCCCGCGCCGCCGCGGCCCACGATCCCCCCGTTCCCGTGGTCGCGGTGGCCGGCCGCTGCACGCTGAGCGAAGCCGAGCTGTGGCGGGCCGGGATCGTCCGGGCCTACGCCCTCACCGACCTCGAGCCTGACCTCGCGCGGTGCATCGCGGAGGCCGGCCCGCTGCTCGAGCGGCTGGCCGGGCGGATCGCCGCCGACTGGCTCACCTGAAGCCGTCCCGGGAGACCGGCGGTGAAGCGGGCCCGTGCTGCGGGAGCGGCGCCACGGTCGCGGCGGCCACGGTCTCGTTGTCGTCAGCGTAGCTGAAGGTGGCCCGCAGCCGCTCGCCG
>DASWUW010000332.1:0-4733 GCA_036406335.1 Trebonia sp. | reverse complement strand
ACCGAAGGGGTCTCCCGTTAGGAGCGATACGTGTTTACAGTGAGCTACGCAAAGGTTTGCGCAACCTGCTGGCACACGGTCGTGCCATCTCGGGCACTGCGATCGTGCCCTCCGCCACCAGCCCCCTCGCGACAGTCCTGTCGCCCGAGGTACCCGGGAGTTCCATATGAGGCCAAGATCAGCCTTGGCAATGGCCCTCAGTGCCTGCAGCGCCGTCGCGGTGCTGGCAGCCTGCGGGTCAGGCGGCTCATCCACCGCCGCCAGCGGCGCCAGCGGCAGCAGCGGCGCCAGCGGCAGCAGCTCGGCCAGCGCCGGCACGCCGGTCAAGGGCGGAGACCTCGTCTTCGCCAACCCGCAGGACGCGCAGTCGATGGACGAGTCCACTGTCTTCGACAACAACTCCATCTGGATCATCGAGCAGATCACCCAGCCGCTGTTCACCGTCACGCCCGACGGCAAGAGCGTGACGCCGTGGCTCGCGACCGGCTACACCGTCTCCAAAAACGGGCTGGCCTACACGATCGCGCTGCGGAAGGGGGTCAAGTTCTCCGACGGCACCGTCATGACGTCCAAGGACGTGCAGTTCAGCCTGGAGCAGACGATGGCCGCCGCCCAGGGCTGGGGTTACATCGACACCGCGATCAAGTCGGTGACCGCTCCGTCGGCCGACACCGTAGTGGTCAACCTGAAGTACAAGTGGGCCCCCATCCTGGCCGACCTGGCGCTGTTCGCCAACGGCATCGTGCCCGCCAACTACGGCGGCAAGACCGCGGCCGCGTTCTACAACGCGCCGGTCGGCACCGGCCCGTACAAGTGGGACTACTGGCACAAGGGCAGCGCGCTCAAGCTGGTCAAGAACACCAGCTACTGGCAGCCCGGCAAGCCTTACCTGAACAGCGTGACCTGGACCGACGTGCCCAACGACAACACCCGGCAGCTCCAGGTGACCAGCGGCCAGGCCCAGGTCGACCAGTTCCCGGCCTGGTCCACGGTGGCTCAGCTCAAGTCCAACCCGGCGGTGGCGCTGAGCCTGTTCCCCTCGACCGAGACCCACTACATAGCCTTCAACGAGCACGTCAAGCCGTTCCAGGACGTGAACGTGCGCCGGGCTATCTCCTACGCGATCGACCGGCAGGCACTGGTCAAGGCGGTCATCTTCGGCAACGGGCAGCCCGCCAACTCGCTTTTCCCGCCGCAGGTGCCGTTCTACGACAAGAACAGCGGGGGCGTGCAGTACAGCCTGGCCGACGCCAAGGCCGCGCTGGCCAAGTCGAGTGAGCCCCACGGGTTCAGCTCCACGCTGCTGGTGCCGTCGGGCAACTCCGACTACGCCACGATCGCGACGATCGTGCAGTCCGAGCTCAAGCCGCTCGGCATCAACATCAGCATCCAGACGCTGGACCCGAACACCGACAACACGAACTTCCAGGCGGGCAAGTACGACATGGCGATCGAGCTGTGGACGATGGACATTCCCGACCCGGACGAACTCGCCACCTTCGGCCTCGTCCCGACGTCCGGGGCGAAGTCGTTCTTCACCTTCTACAACAACCCCGCCGTGGTCAAGGCGGTACAGGAGGCTGAGGTAACGACCGACACCGCGGCGCGTCAGGCGGACTACAACACCGCCCAGTCGCAGGCGGCGCAGGACGCCTTCATGGCGTTCCTGTACTACTCGCCCTACGCGTACACGGAGGCGTCAGACGTGCACGGGTTCGACGTCACGCCGCTCGGCAACTACCACATGGAAGACGTCTGGCTGAGCTCAAGCTGACCGGAACAGCCGCGTGACCCAGACCCTGGCCGTGCCGGGCGCTGAACTCAGCGCCCGGCACGGACACCCGACCCCACTAACCCGAGCGAGGTCCTCATGGGCCGGATGAGCTTCGTCTTCCGGCGGCTGGCGCTGCTCGTGCCGACCGCCATCGGCGTCACGGTCATCACGTTCTTCATGGTGCACCTGATCCCCGGCGACCCCGCGGTCACCATTCTCGGCCAGCGGGCCAACCCCACCACCGTCGCCGCCCTGGACAAAACGCTGGGCCTCAACCAGCCCCTGGTCGAGCAGTACTGGCTGTTCATTGACCACTTGTTCCACGGCAACCTCGGAACCAGCCTGTTCTACGGCACCTCGGTCTCCAGCCTCGTCAGCAGCCACCTGCCCGCCACGCTGTGGCTGCTGGCCTACGCGGCGGTCATCGCCATCGTGATCAGCGTGCCGCTGGCCACGCTGGCGGCCAGCCGCAAGGACGCGGTCCGCGACCACATCGTCCGGGTCGTGCCGCTGCTCGGCCTGGGCCTGCCCGCCTTCTGGTTCGGCCTGATCCTGCAGACCTGGCTGGGCACCAAGCTCCGGCTGTTCCCGGTCACCGGCTACGGGGCCGGGTTCACCGGTCACCTGCGGTCGATGTTCCTGCCCGCACTGACCGTGGCCGTGGCCCTGTGCCCGGTGCTGATCCGCAGCCTGCGGGCCAGCATGCTCAGCGTGCTGGGAGCCGAGTTCATCACCACCGCCCGGGCGAAGGGGGTGCCCGGTTACCGGCTACTGGTCCGGCACGTGCTGCGCAACGCCGTCATTCCCGCGGTGACCGTGCTCGGCATCAACATCGGCTACCTCATCGGCGGCACCCTCATCGTCGAGCAGGTCTTCGCCCTCCCCGGCATCGGCAGCCTGATGATCAACGCGATCTTCCAGCGGGACTTCACCGTCATCCAGTCCGTCGCCCTCTTCTACGGCGTGCTGGTCGTCCTGGTCAACCTGCTCACCGACGTCGCCTACGTCGCGCTCGACCCGAGAGTGAGGTTCGACGCATGAGCGCAGTCACCGCCGACCCGGCCCCGGCCTCAGCCCCGGCGCCGGCCGCCCCGCCGACGCGGCGCCGCCGCGGCCGCTGGTACCGCCAGCCGACCCTGCTGACCGGCCTGCTGCTGCTGGCCGTCATCCTCTTCATGTGCTACGCGGCACCCCTGCTGACCTCGTTTAACCCCAATACCCAGAACCTGGAGGAGCCGCTGCTCGGCCTCGGGCAGATGGGCCACCTGCTCGGCACCGACCAGGAGGGCCGCGACACCTGGGCCCGGCTGCTGTACGGCGGCCAGGTCGACCTGCGCATCGCGGTCATTGCGGTCATCCTCCCGTTCATCATCGGCATCATCGTGGGCAGCCTGGCCGGCTACTTCGGCGGCTGGGTCGACGCCGTCATCATGCGCATCATCGACATCGTCGTCGCCTTCCCGTTCTTCGTCCTGATCATCGCGCTCGTCTTCGTCCTCGGCACCGGCGAGAAGAGCATCTACATCGCGATCACCGCGGTCGGCTGGGTCTCTTACGCCCGCATCACCCGCGGCGAGATCACCGTCGCCAAGCGGCAGGAGTACGTCCTCGCCGCCCAGTCGGGCGGCCTGTCCAGCCTGCGGATCATCACCCGGCACCTGCTGCCCAACGTGATCACGCAGTCGATCGTCTACGCCATGTCCGACATCGTGCAGGACATCCTGGCGATCGTCACCCTCAGCTACCTGGGGCTGGGCGTCCAGCCCCCGACCGCCGACTGGGGCACCATGATCTCTGCCGGACAGAACTTCCTCACCACCCAGTGGTGGCTGACCACCATCCCCGGTATCGCCGTCGTGATCACCGGCCTGGCCCTGTCGCTGATCGGCGACGGGCTGGCCGACCTGCTCCGGCCGGGCGCGGCATGAGCGGCGCGCTGCAGCTCGAGGTCAGCGACCTGCGGGTGGAGATCGCGGCCCACCACGGCGTGGTCCGCCCGGTGGACGGGGTCTCGCTGGAGATCGCCCCGGGCGAGGCCGTCGGCCTGGTCGGCGAGTCCGGCTCGGGCAAGAGCATGACGCTGAAGTCGATCCTCGGCCTGCTGCCCCCCGACGCGAAGGTGACCTCGGGCTCGGTCGTCTTCAACGGCACCGACCTGACCCGGCTGTCGCAGCCCCGGCTGAACAAGATCCGCGGCCGGCGGATCGCGATGATCTTCCAGGAGCCGATGAGCGCCCTCAACCCGGTCATGCGGGTGGGGAACCAGATCGCCGAGGGTCCCCGCGTCCACCTCGGGCTCAGCCGGGCCCAGTCGGTGGAGCGGGCCCTGGACCTGATGCGCCGGGTCGGCATCCCCGAGCCCGAGCGGCGGTTCCGCGCGTACCCGCACGAATTCTCCGGCGGCATGCGGCAGCGGGTCATGATCGCCATGGCCCTGTCCTGCGACCCCGAGCTGATCTTGTGCGACGAGCCCACCACCGCCCTCGACGTGACGATCCAGGACCAGATCCTGCGGCTGCTGGTGCAGCTGTGCCGGGACTCGGGCACCAGCCTGATGTTCGTCACCCACGACCTGCCCGTGGTGGCCCAGGTCTGCCACCAGGTCGCCGTCATGTACGCGGGGCGGATCGTGGAGCGCGGCACCGTGCGGGAGGTCTTCAGCCGGCCGACGCACCCTTACACCCTCGGCCTGCTGCGGTCGGCCCCGGACGTCGATCACCCCGGCCTGTCCCTGGAGCCGATCCCCGGCTCGCCGCCCAGCCTGGCCAGCCCGCCGTCCGGCTGCCGGTTCCACCCCCGGTGCAAGTTCGCCGCCGACGACTGCACGGTCACCGATCCTCCGCTGCGCCTGATCGAGGGTAACCGGGCCACGGCGTGCCTGCACTACGAGCGCTGCCTGGAACAGATAGGAACCGACTGATGAGCGAGCGGGACATCCTGGAAGCGGCGGGCATCGCGG
>DASWUW010000331.1:0-3850 GCA_036406335.1 Trebonia sp. | reverse complement strand
GTCCCCGTGCACGATCACCGGCTTGCCCGCCAGCATCCGCGCCAGCGGCGTCCACCCGCCGGACAGCACGGTCTGGGTCGCGTCGTAAGTGTGCGACGGCCGCACGACCGTGGCGGGAAAGCCGGTATCCCGGTACTCGGCGGTCAGCAGGTCCTCGCAGGCGATCTTGTCCCGCGAGTACTGCCAGAACGGGTTGCGCAGCGGCGTGGACTCGGTCACCGGCAGCCGCGACGGCGGCGTCTGGTAGGCCGACGCGCTGGAGATGAACACGTACTGCCCGGTCCGCCCCTGGAACAGGTCGACGTCGGCTCGCACGTGCCCCGGGGTGAAGGCCACGAAGTTGACCACGGAATCGAAGTCAAAACCTTCAACCGCCTGCCGAACGGCCCCGGCGTCCCGCGCGTCCGCCCGCAGCTCCGTCACCCCGCCGGGCAGGTCCCGGGCCGACTGCCCCCGGTTGAGGACAAACAACTCGGTGTCGCCGCCCGCGGCGGCCTCCCGCACGCAGGCGGACGAGATGACCCCGGTACCGCCGATGAACAGAACCCGTAGCTTGCCCATGCCCCCACCTTAGGCCGGCCGGCAGGCCCGGGCGGGCGCGCTCCCCCGCCGAGGCTTCCCGGGGTCAGGAACGAGCGGGAGCGCGCGTGCGTTCTGTAGGGGGAGGAGAGTGAGTCTTATGTATTCGGATCTGGCCTACCAGCGGCAGGCCGCGCCGGGGCGCACGGCGACGCTGTTCGCGCAGACGATGGGGCTGGTCGCGCTGACCGCCGGGTTCTTCGCGGCCGGGGCGTACGCGGGGCGGAACCTGTCCCAGGGCGCGGTGATCGTCGCCTGGATCGCGGCCTTCGTGGTGCTGATGATCATGAACTTCGTCGCGCGGCGGTCGGCGGCGGGCGCGACGGCGCTGCTGGCGGTCTTCGGGGTGCTGATAGGAGTCTCCTCGGCGCCGACGCTGTTCTGGTACGGCGCGACCGACCCGGCGGTCCTGTGGCAGGCGGGCGGGGCGACGGCGCTGTTCGTCGGGGCGTTCGGGGCCTTCGGGTACCTGACCAAGCGGGACCTGTCGATGGTCCGGCGGGTGTCGTTCATCGCGCTGCTGATGCTGCTGCTGGCCGGGATCGTGCTGATCTTCGTGCACATCCCGCACGCGTCGCTGATCTACGCGGTGCTCGGGCTGGTGATCTTCGCCGGGCTGACGGCGGCCGACTTCCAGCGGCTGCGGCGCTCCCGGGGGCTGGACTCGGCGCCGCTGATCGCCGCGTCGATCTTCCTCGACATCCTCAACGTGTTCTGGTTCTTCCTGCGGATCTTCTCCGGCTCGCGGGACTGAGCGAGACGGCCGCCGCCGCTAAGATGCTGGCGTGGCTACCGTGAGCGGGACAGCGATCTCCGCCGACGACCCGCGCAGGCCCGAGGTGCGGGCGCTGCTCGAGCGGCACCTGGCGTTCTGCCGGTCCGAGACGCCGCCGGAGCACAGCTTCGCGCTGGACGCGGACGGGCTGGCGGAGGCGGCGGTCACGTTTTTCAGCTGCTCCGGGGACGGGGCCGTGCTCGGCGTCGGGGCGATCAAAGAGCTGGATCCCGCGCACGGCGAGCTCAAGTCGATGCACACGGCGGCCGAGGCCAGGGGGCGCGGCGTCGGGCGGGCCGTGCTGGACCACCTGCTGGCGGTGGCCCGGTCCCGCGGCTACCGCCGGGTGTCGCTGGAGACCGGGACGACGCCGGGCTTCGCCGCGGCCCGGGCGATGTACGCCAGTGCCGGGTTCGTGCCCGCGGAGCCGTTCGGCGGCTACCAGCGCACCGCGGACAACACCTTCTACAGCCGCGCGCTCTAGGCGGCCGGAGGCGGCCCGCTCCGGCTCAGGCGCGGGCGGCCTGCTCGGCGGCCATCGCCAGCAGCTCGGCGGCGTGCGCCTGGCCGAACTCGGAGTTCTCCAGGCCGGCCAGCATCCGGGACAGCTCGCGGACGCGGGCGCCGTGATCCAGCCGGACCACGCTGGTGCTGGTGATCGAGCCGTCGCTCGACTTGGAGACCACCAGGTGGTTGTCGGCGAACGCGGCCACCTGGGGCAGGTGGGTGACCACGATGACCTGCGCCAGCCGGGCCAGCACGGCCAGGCGGCGGCCGATCTCGACGGCGGCCTTGCCGCCCACGCCGGCGTCGACCTCGTCGAAAACGAACGTCGGGACCGGGTCCGCCCCGGCGAACACCACCTCGATCGCGAGCATCACCCGGGACAGCTCGCCGCCCGAGGCGCCCTTGTGCAGCGGCAGGGACGGCGCGCCGGGGTTGGAAGCGAGGCGGAGCTCCACGTCGTCGGCTCCGTACGGCCCCGGCTCGGCCAGCGCGGTGAGCGCGACCGAGATCCGCGCGTGCGGCATCGCCAGGGCAGTCAGCTCGGCGGTGACGTCGGCCGCGAACCGCTCCCCCGCCTCCGCCCGCAGCCGCGACAGGCGGCCGGCCAGCTCGCCGACCTGGGCCGCGAGCTCGGCTTCCTCGGCGGTCAGGGCGGCGATGGTGTCGTCGTCGTTGTCGAGCTCGGTGACCCGGGCCGCGGCCAGCCGCGCCCACTCCAGGACGTAGGCGGTGTCGTCGGGGCCGGCCTCGGCGTCGGCGGCGGCGCCTTCCTGAGACGGCCCGGGGCGCTCCAGCTCAACCGGGACCCCGTTGACCAGCGCGCTGACGCCGCCCGGGCCGTAGAGCCGGGTGACCCGGCTGAGGGCGGCGCGGCGCTCCTGGACGGCGGCGAGGCGGGCCGGGTCGGCGTCGACGGCCTGGATGTAGGAGGCCAGCTCGCCGGCCACCTCGGCGACCAGGTAGGCGGCCTCGGACAGCCGGGTGGCGACGCCGTCGATCTCGGTGTCGTGGCGGCGGACGCCGTCCAGCGCCCGGCGCGCGTGCCCCAGCAGGGTGACCGCGTCCGTGCCGTCGTTCCCCGCGGCCGGGTCGCCCAGCAGCGCCTCGTGGGCGGTGGTGGCGGCGGCGTGCAGCGCGTCGGCGTTGCCCAGCCGTTCCTCCTCGGCCCGGAGCGCGGCGGCCTCGCCCTCGGCCGGGCTGAGCTTCTCGATGTCGGCGAGGCCGGCCCGCAGGTCCTCCGCCTCGGCCGCGCGGGCGCGGGCCTGGGTGGTCAGCGTAGCGAGCTCGTCGTGCACCTTGCGGTGGCGGCCGTAGGCCCGCTGGTAGTCCGACAGCACCTCGGACAGCACCGCGCCGGCGTACTTGTCGAGCGACTCGCGCTGCCGGCCCGGCTTCAGCAGCTGCTGCTGGTCGGACTGGCCGTGCACCGCGACCAGGTCGTCGGCGAGGTAGGTGAGCAGCGCGACCGGGACCGAACGCCCGCCGGCGAACGCCCGGGACCGCCCCTCCACCGAGACCGTCCTGGTCAGCACCAGGGTGCCGTCCTCGTCGAGGTCGCCGCCGGCCTCCTCGACCTGCTGGGCCACCTTGCCGCGGGGGTCGGTGCGCAGCCGTCCCTCGACCGAGGCCCGCTGCGTGCCCGGCCGGACCCGGGCCGGGTCGGCGCGCCCGCCGAACAGCAGGCCGAGCCCGGTCACCACCATGGTCTTGCCCGCGCCGGTCTCGCCGGTCAGCGCGGTGAAACCGGGTGAGAGCTCGAGCAGCGCGTCGTTGATGACCCCGAGCCCGGTGATGCGCACTTCCTCAAGCATGACCGCCCGCCGTCTCCTTCTCGACCCAACTCCGCCCGGCCCAGCCCGGCCTTGCGGCAAGGCCGACTTTACCGTCGCATTCGCCCGCGCGCCGCGCGGTCGTGCGGCGCGCCTGATCTTTCGCTTAAGTGTTTGCCCTCAGTGTCGCCTGGACCTGGCGTTCAGGCAAACACTTCCG
>DASWUW010000330.1:0-15265 GCA_036406335.1 Trebonia sp. | reverse complement strand
CGGAAGTACTCCGCCATCGTCAGCGCGGACAGCGCCACCCGCAGCCGGGTGCCCGGCGGCTCGTCCATCTGGCCGAACACCAGCGCGGTGTCGTTGATGACGCCGGACTCGGTCATCTCCAGGAAGAGGTCGTTGCCCTCGCGGGTCCGCTCGCCCACGCCGGCGAAACAGGACACCCCGCCGAAGTTCTTGGCGACCCGGCGGATCATCTCCTGGATCAGCACCGTCTTGCCCACGCCGGCCCCGCCGAACAGGCCGATCTTGCCGCCCCGGACGTACGGGGTAAGCAGGTCGATGACCTTGATGCCGGTGACGAACATCTCGGTCTTGGACTCGAGCTGGTCCAGCGGCGGAGCCTGGCGGTGGATCGGCCAGCGCTCGGTGACGTTCAGGGAGGACAGCTCGACGTCGAGCGGGATGCCGAGGGCGTTGAAGACGTGGCCCTTGGTCACGTCGCCCACCGGCACCTCGATCGGGGCCCCGGTGGAGGTGACTTCGGTCCCGCGGACCAGGCCGTCGGTCGGCTGCATGGAGATCGTGCGCACCATGTTGTCGCCGATGTGCTGCTCGACCTCGAGGGTCAGCATGTTGGTGACGTCACCGATGGTGACGTCCACGTGCAGCGCGAAGTAGATCTCCGGCATCGCGTCGGCCGGGAACTCCACGTCGACCACCGGGCCGTTGACCCGGGCGACGCGGCCGGTGCCGGCCGCAGTCTCGTTTTCGGCTAGGTCATTCACTGGCGCAGTCATCTCTAGTCACTCCCTGCGTTCGCCTCAGCGAGCGCGTTCGACCCGCCGACGATTTCGCTGATTTCCTGGGTAATCTCGGCCTGCCGGGCGTTGTTGGCTTCCCGGGTGAGCCGGTCGACAAGGTCGTTGGCGTTGTCGGTGGCGGCCTTCATCGCGCGGCGCCGGGCCGCGAGCTCGGAGGCGGCCGCCTCGAGCATGGCATAGTAGATCCGGCTGGCCACGTACTGCGGCAGCAGCGCGTCAAGGACGACGTCGGTAGACGGCTCGAACTCGTACGACGGCAGCGCGCCGCCAGGGCGTGACCCCTCCTTCTCCTCGATCTGCATCGGCAGCAGGCGGCGGACCGCGGACCGCTGCGTCAGCATCGAGACGAACTCGGTGGAAACCAGGTAGATCTCGTCCACGCCGCCGTCGGAGGCGTCCTTCTCGAACGCGTCCAGCAGCGCGGTGGCCGCCCGCTCGGCGTCGGCGTAGGTCGGCTGGGCGGAGAACCCGCTCCAGCTCTCCGCCACCTCGAGGTCCCGGAACCGGTGCCAGCTGATGCCCTTGCGCCCGGTCACGTAGTTGACCACGCGGGCGCCGTCGCCGGCGATGCGGGCCCGCAGCCGGGCGGACTCGCGCAGCACGTTGGCGTTGTAAGCGCCGGCGAAACCGCCGTCGCTGGTGATGACGAAGACCGCGGCCCGCTTGACCGACCCGGGCTCGGTGATCAGCGGGTGGCTGATGTTGCCGGACCCGTTCACCACGGCCTCCACGGCCGTGGTGAGCTCCCGGGCGTACGGCTCGGCCGCCCGGGTGCGCTGCTGGGCCCGGATGATCCGCGACGACGCGATCAGCTCCTGGGCGCGGGTGATCTTGGCGATCGACTTGACCGCCCGGATCCGCGCCCGGACCACGCGAAGCTGTGCTGGCATGCCGCTACTCGCCGTCCGCCGCGTTCCGCGGGTTCACCGGGGCGCCCTGGTCCGGGCCGTCGCCCGGAACGGGCTCGGTGCCGGTGGCGCCCTCGGTGTCGGGGGCGGCGTGGTCGCCGTCCCCGCCGCGGTAACGGTTGATCTCTTCCTGGTCCTGCTCGCCCGCGCCCAGCGGCGTAGCCTTCTCCTCCGAGATCAGCAGCTGCCCGCCGGTCACCTCGAACGTGCCGCGGAACCGGTCCATGGCGTCGGAGAGCGTGCCGATGTTGTCGTCGGTCAGGTCCTTGGTCTCCCTGATCGCCGTCAGCAGCCCGTCCTGCTCCCGGCGCAGGTATTCGAGGAACTCCAGCTCGAACCGGCGGATGTCCTCCACCGGCACGTCGTCGAGCTGGCCGGTGGTGCCGGCCCAGATCGAGACGACCTCCTCCTCGACCGGGAACGGGGAGTACTGCGGCTGCTTGAGCAGCTCGACCAGCCGGGCGCCCCGTTCCAGCTGGGCCCGGGAGGCCGCGTCGAGGTCGGACGCGAACGCCGCGAACGCCTCCAGGTCGCGGAACTGCGACAGCGACAGCTTGAGCTGGCCCGCTACCTTCCGCATGGCCCGGATCTGGGCGGCGCCGCCCACCCGGGAGACCGACAGGCCGACGTTGATGGCCGGGCGGACACCGGAGTTGAACAGGTCCGTCTCGAGGAAGATCTGCCCGTCGGTGATCGAGATGACGTTGGTCGGGATGTAGGCCGAGATGTCGTTGCCCTTGGTCTCGACGATCGGCAGCCCGGTCATCGACCCGGCGCCCAGCTCGTCGGACAGCTTCGCGCAGCGCTCGAGCAGACGCGAGTGCAGGTAGAAGACGTCGCCCGGGTAAGCCTCGCGGCCCGGCGGGCGGCGCAGCAGCAGCGAGACCGCGCGGTAGGCCTCGGCCTGCTTGGACAGGTCGTCAAAGACGATCAGCACGTGCTTGCCCTGGTACATCCAGTGCTGGCCGACGGCCGAGCCGGTGTAGGCCGAGATGTACTTGTAGCCGGCCGGGTCGGAGGCGGGCGCGGCGACGATGGTGGTGTACTCCATCGCGCCGGCCTCTTCCAGCGCCTGCTTGATGCCGGCGATCGTCGAGCCCTTCTGGCCGATCGCCACGTAGACGCAGCGCACCTGCTTGGCCGGGTCGCCCGAAGCCCAGTTGTCCTTCTGGTTGATGATCGTGTCGATCGCGATCGCGCTCTTGCCGGTCTGGCGGTCGCCGATGATCAGCTGCCGCTGGCCGCGGCCGATCGCGGTCATCGCGTCGATCGCCTTGATCCCGGTCTGCATCGGCTCCTTGACCGGCTGCCGCTGCACCACCGTCGGCGCCTGGATTTCCAGCGCCCGCTCGGTGGTGTCGGCGATCGGGCCGAGCCCGTCGAGCGGCTCGCCCAGCGCGCCGACCATGCGGCCGAGGAACCCGTCGCCGACCGGGACCGAGAGGATCTCGCCGGTCCGCTTGACCGTCTGGCCTTCTTCGATCCCGGAGAACTCGCCCAGGATGACGACGCCGATCTCGCGTACGTCCAGGTTCAGCGCGATACCGCGGACGCCGTTCTCAAACTCGAGCAGCTCGTTCGCCATGGCCGAGGGCAGGCCCTCGACCCGCGCGATGCCGTCGCCGCACTCGGTGACCGTGCCGACTTCTTCGCGAGTGGCGTCGGCGGGCTCGTACTCTTCGACGAACCGCGCCAGCGCGTCGCGGATCTCATCCGGCCGGATCGTAAGCTCCGCCATTTTCCTCATTCCGTTCGTGAGTAAAGTCGCTGTGTTACGCGGTTTCGGGCTCAGCCCGCCAGCTTGCGGCGGATCTCGGCCAGGCGAGTCGCCGCGGTTCCGTCGATAAGCTCGTCTCCGACCTGAACGGAGACGCCGCCCACCACGGAGGGGTCGTGCACGATATTCAGGTGGATTCCCTGCCCGTAGGCCTCGGTCAGCACCGACAGCAGCCGCTGCCGCTGTGCGGCGGACAGCTCGGCGGCCACCCGGACCACCGCGATGAGCTGCTCACGGCGCCGGGCCGCGATGGCGGCGGCCAGGTCGAGCACCGCCTGCGGCGAACGGCCGCGGGGGTGGGTCAGCACCTGGGTGATGAGGCTCAGCGCGGGTCCGCTGATCTTGGCCGAGAGCAGGCCCGAGAGCAGTGAAGTCTTCGCGTCGGGAGTGGTCGGGCCGACGAGCGCCTGCCGCAGCCCGGTCTGGGCCGCGACCACCCGGGCAAAGCGGAACAGGTCGTCCTCGAGGTCGTCCAGCGTGCCGCCGAACTGCGCGGACAGCGTGAACGCCTCGATCGCCAGCTGCTCGAGCGCGTCGGCGAAGTCCCCTGACGTCGCCCAGCGCACCGCCGCGGCGTCGGCGACCAGTCCCTCGGTTGTGTCCGACACCCGGCCGTGCAGCAGGCTCCGGGCCACGGCCGACTTCTCGGCGGCGGGCTTGGTCGTGTCCGCGAGCGCGCGGCGCAGCCCGTGCTCGGCGTCCAGCAGCCGCACCACGGCGAACAGCTGGTCGCCGATCTGCTCCGCGGTCGCGGGACCGACCGCGACCGTGTCCAGTCGGTCCCGCAGCTCGGCGTAGGAAGCCCGGCTGGCGCCGCGCATTACTGCGCTGCCCCGGACTGGCCGACCGGGTTGGACTGAGCGTCGATGCTGTCGAGGAAGCGGTCTACCATACGGCTCTGCCGGGCCTCGTCGGTCAGCGACTCGCCCACGATGCGGCTGGCCAGGTCGGTCGCCAGCGTGCCGACCTGGGCCCGCAGCGAGATCAGGGCCTGCTGGCGCTCCGCCTCGATCTGCGACTGGGCTGCCTCGGTGATCCGCCGGGCCTCGCCCTCGGCGCGCTCGCGCAGCTCGGCGATGATCTGCGCGCCCTGCTCGTTGGCCTCCGCCCGGATCCGCGAGGCCTCGTGCCGGGCGTCCTCGAGCTGCTGGCGGTACTGCGCCAGCACGGCCTGGGCCTCGGCCTGGGCCTCGTCGGCGCGGTTGATGCCGCCCTGGATCGCGTCCTCGCGCTCGGTGAGCAGCTTGGTGATCCGCGGCAGCAGCATGCGGCCGAGGAAGCCGAACACCACGACAAAGACGATGAGCCCGATGATCAGCTCAGGCCAGGTGGGAATCAGCGGGTCCTGCGCCGCGTCGGCGGCGAGGGGAAGCATCATATTGCCCGGTCCTTTCCCTACGCGGCCGGTATCAGGAGGCGAAGATGAACGGCGCCACGAGGCCGATGAGGGCCAGCGCCTCGGTCAGCGCGAAGCCGATCCACATGTACAGGGTAATCCGGCCGGCCGCCTCGGGCTGGCGGGCCATGGCCTCGATCGCGTGGCCGAAGACCAGGCCGATGCCGATGCCCGGGCCGATGGCCGCGAGACCGTACCCGAGCGCCCCGAGCCGCTGAATGTCCAGGGTCTGCGTGGCGGCGGCGAGAGTGGCGGCGTCGATCATTGATTCTTCCTTTACGTTCGGTCCGGCGGCTAGCTCGACGCCGGTTGAGCTGGAATCTGGTAATAAAGCAGGCTGAAAGGGGCTCAGTGCCCGTATTCGAGCGAGTCGGCGATGTAAGTGGAGATCAGCGTGGTGAAGATAAACGCCTGCAGGAGGCCGACCAGAAGCTCGAGCAAGAAGACGAAGAACACCATGAAGAGTGACCCGGCGGCGTACAGAATCCCGATTGAAGGGCTCAGCATGTACCAGGTGGCGAGCGTGAAGATGGTCAGCAGCAGGTGCCCGGCGAACATGTTGGCAAACAGCCGGATGGCCAGGGTGGCCGGCTGGACGATGACGTACTTCAGCAGCTCCACCGGGATCAGGATGATCAGGATCGGCCACGGGGCCTCCGGGATCCAGGACCGGAAGTAGCCGAAGAAGCCCTTGGTCTTGAAGCCCTGGTACCAGTAGAGCACGTACATGATGATGGCCATCGGGTATACGAACCCGATCCGCGACATCGCCGGGAACTGGAAGACCGGGATCAGTTCCATGTAGTTGCAGAGCAGGATGAAGAAGAACATCGCGGCCATGTAGGGCAGGTACTTGTCGCCCTTCCGGCCGATAGCCGGGCGCAGGATCTGGTCCCGGACCGCGAGGATGGCCAGCTCGCCCAGCGACTGGGTCCGGCCGGGAATCATCTTCGGCTTGCGGAATGCGGTGTAAAAGAATCCGATCACCAGCAGCCCGCAGAGAATGGTAATCAGCTCGGGCTTGGTGAAACCCCAGGAGCCGATCGTGAACAGCGGCCGGAACTCAAAGTCCTGCAGGCCGGGGGCGGGGTACCCGCACCCGCCGAATAGATGCGAGTTGTCGACGGTGCAGTTGCTGGGCGCGGCGGCCGCGAGAGCTCCGGTCACCGATCATCTCCCTTCGGGGGATTCCCCCGCTCGTGCGGCCTGCCGTACCGGTAGATGATCCAGCCGACCGAGATGGCGAGCCCGACCAGCATGCCGACCGGGAAAAGCAGTGTGACGTGGGTAAAGTAGCCGATCAGCCAGCCGATCCCGCCGTAGGCGAGCAGGCCGGCGACCAGGTAGCTGAGGACGGTGTAACCGGAGCCCTGGCTGAGCCCCTCATCCACGTTGCCGGCGGCGAATTCACGCAGCGCGCTGACCCGCTCCGGGCGGTGGTAGCTCCGCATCCCCACGATCATCGACCTCAGCTCTTGCCGTCGGGCTCGACGTAGAGCAGGTTGAGCTTCATCGAGGTGATGATCTGGGCCGCCGACCAGGCCAGGATGCAGGCCAGGGCGGTGAAGCCGAGCATCTTGCCGTTAAACGCGGTGGAGTGGCGCAGCAGGGCGAGCACGATCATAAAGGCAATGATCTTAAACAGGAACGTCCCGAGGGCAGCGACCATCATGGCCATCGGGGCGACCTTGGCCGCCCGGCCGACCACTACGATGCTGATCGCGAAGAAAACGGTGACGACCCCGACGCCGATGAGCGCGCCGTAGGCACCCTTGGACCCGCCGAAGACCGCGCAGAGCACCACCGCGACGGCGGCGACCACGCTAGTCAGCGCTAGTGACCACCGCACAACGCGGGCATACTGCGTCGTCATTGACTGGCTCCTGAGGACTAGCTGAACGCTTGTGAAGGCTATCACAAAGTTTCTTGACTCTGACTTTACCTTGGCAACAACTTTACATGACTATCGCCGAGGGCACGAGGGGGCCCCTGCCTAAATACAGGAGGGCTGTTACCGTAGCCAGACCCCGAACCTGGTCTCCGGTACCCCGGACCAGGACAGGTTCGGAGCAGGCTACCGGAGATCACTACTGACCGCTAGTGCCGCCTGAACCCGGGCCGCGGGAGCCGGGCGCGAAGTAGCCCGCTCGTTCGGGAGCTTGGTTTGGGAATCGCTTGG
The DNA here is from genome assembly GCA_036406335.1 of Trebonia sp. GTDB lineage: Bacteria > Actinomycetota > Actinomycetes > Streptosporangiales > Streptosporangiaceae > Trebonia. The sequence goes on along the minus strand of DASWUW010000330.1, from coordinate 8,229 downwards.
CCATCCCGTTGCCCGGCGGCGGCAGAACCGGGGCCGCGCTCAGATCGCGGGCCGGTGCGTAGGAGTCAGCCGAACGGACCCGGCTTCCCCGGGTCCGTCCGCGTTTACCGCCCCCGTGCCAGGGGCGCAGCTTGGGCGCCGTCGCCAGCAGCAGCGCCCCGATCGCGGCCACGGTAATGACGGCAAACCAGATCAGGCTGATCCGCAGCAGCGACAGGCCGACCACCAGGCCGGCGAAGAGCGCCGCCCACAGGTACATCAGCAGCACCGAGGAGCGGTGCGAGTGGCCCATGTTCTGCAGCCGGTGGTGCAGGTGCTGCCGGTCGGCGTCGAACGGCGACATGCCCTTGGCCGTCCGGCGGATCACCGCGAGCACCATGTCGGTGTAGGGGATGAGCCAGATCGCGATCGGGATGATCAGCGGCAGGATAGTCGGGAACCGGTTCAGCGGGTGCGACCCGGCATAGTTGACCAGGACATTCTGGTCGAGCGAGGCGGCCGAGGAGATGGGCCCGTAGGCCAGCAGCAGGCCGAGCAGCATCGCCCCGGTATCGCCCATGAAGATCCGCGCCGGGTAAAAGTTGTGCGGCAGGAACCCGGCGCACATGCCCGCCAGCACCGCCGAGGCCACCGCGGGCACGGACTGCGACGGGATGCCGATCGAGTGGGTCAGCGTGTACGAGTAGACCAGGTAGGCGAGCGCGGAGATGCCGACGATACCCGCCGCCAGGCCGTCCAGGCCGTCAATGAAGTTCACCGCGTTGATCGTGGCCACGATAATCAGGATGGTCAGCGTGTAGCTCAGGTCCGGCTCGAGCAGGATCGTCTCGCTGCCCGGCCACGGGATCCAGGGCACGTAGGCGCCGGACCAGACCACGATGCCGCCCGCCGCGATCTGCCCGGCCAGCTTGGAGACGGCGCCGAGCCCCCACCGGTCGTCGACGATGCCGACCAGCACCAGCAGGCCGCCCGCGAGCAGCAGGCCGGCCACGGTCCGGCCGGAGGGGAAGGCCTGCTGCAGGTAACGAAGCCGGTCGGCGACCAGCAGCCCGGCGGCCAGTCCGCCGTACATGGCGACACCGCCCAGCAGCGGGGTCGGCTCCTTGTGCACGTCCCGGGCCCGGGGGGCGTGCTGCGCCCGTACCGCGACCGCGCCCCGCCGGACCAGCGGGGTAAGCAGGTAGGTGACCACCGCCGCGATGATCAGGACAAAGAGATACTCGCGCATGGCGGCCGGCGGTCAGTCGCCCGGGCCCGGGTCCGGCTCGGGCTCGTCGGCCAGGTCGGTGGCGGCGGGGGCGCCGGCCGCGGCGATGGCCTCGGCCGCCCGGCGGTCGGCCGGGCTGATCTCCGGCTCCGCATCCGACCCGGGCAGGTCGATTACCGGGACGACCTTGCGCAGCGCGTCCACCGAGAGGGCACCCGCGCGCAGCAGGCGCGGCACCGTCCCGGTCAGGTCGAGGATGGTGGACGGGACGCTGGCCGGGCAGGAGCCGCCGTCCAGGTAGACCGAGACCGCGTCGCCCAGCTGGTCCTGCGCCTCGTCCGCGGTGGTGGCCGCGGGCAGGCCGTGGCGGTTGGCACTGGACACCGCCATCGGGCCGGTCCGGCGCAGCAGGTCGAGCGTGACCGGGTGCAGCGGCATACGGACCGCCACCGTGCCCATGGTGTCGCCCAGGTCCCACATAAGCGTGGAACTAGACCGGAATACCAGCGTCAGCGGCCCGGGCCAGAACTCGTCGATCAGGTCCTGGCCGAACGCGCCGAGCGACTCCGTCAGCGCCGCCGCCGCCCGCACACTGCCCACCAGCACCGGCGGCGGCATGTTGCGGCCCCGGCCCTTGGCCGCGAGCAGGGCGGTCACCGCGGCCGGGTTGAACGCGTCCGCGCCCAGCCCGTACACGGTGTCGGTGGGCAGCACCACAAGCTGGCCCTCCTGCACGGCGGTCACCGCCGCGCCGAGGCCGTCATCCCGCTGCTGCGCGTCGGCGCAGTCGTATCGAGCACTCATCGTGTCCATCCTATTCACTGCGCCTATTCGCTGGGCTGGTACGCCGGGTTCACCGGGCTATTCGCCGGGCCACAGAGCGGTGACGAACCGGTCTTTGCGGGCCAGGTCCCGGTGGTTGGCGGTATCCCGCCAGCCGGACTCCTCGGCGAAGACCCAGAAAACCGCCGCGCCCTGCACGTCCGCATGCTCGACGGCCACCTGGCCGCCCGGCCGGAGCAGCCAGCGGGCCACCCGCTCGACCGAGCGGATGGCGTCCAGGCCGTCCCCGCCGCTCCACAGCGCCGCGGGCGGGTCGTACTCCCCCACCTCGGGCGGCACGATCGAGCCGAGCGGGATGTAAGGCGGGTTGGAGACCACCAGGTCGACCCGGCCGGCCAGGCTCGCGAGCTCGCCTAGCCCCTGCCGCGGGTCGGGCGTAGTGAAGTCGCCCGCGTGCAGCAGGACCCGGCCCGCGGTATAGCCGTCCACGTAGCGGGTGACGTTCCGCTCCGCCCAGCCGCGGGCCAGCGGGTCGCCCTCCACCGCGTGCACGGTGACCCGGGGTACCTCCTGCGCGAGGGACAGCGCGATCGCACCGGACCCGGTACCCAGGTCCACCGCCACCGGCTCCGCGACGTTCATGTCCCGCAGCCGGTCGATCGCCCAGCCGGCCATCACCTCGGTCTCCGGCCGCGGCACGAACACGCCGGGGCCGACGTCGAGCTCCAGGTAACGGAAGTAGGCCTGGCCGGTGATGTGCTGCAGCGGCTCCCGGTTCTCCCGGCGCCCGACGTCGACCCAGAACCGGGCGTCGAACTCCGAGTCAGAAACGGTGTGCAGCTCGCCGCGCTTCACGTTGTGCACGTGGGCGGCGATGAGCTCGGCGTCGGTGCGGGGCGAGTCCACTCCCGCCTCCGCCAGCCGCGCCGTGGCGAGCGCGATCTCATCGAGCAGCAGGCTCATCGCTAGCCCTCGGCCAGCTTCGCTTCCAGGTCCGCGGCGGCGAGCGCGTCGATCACCGCGTCCAGCTCGCCGTCGATGACCTGGTCCAGGTTGTAGGCCTTGAAGCCGACCCGGTGATCGGAGATCCGGTTCTCCGGGAAGTTGTAAGTACGGACCCGTTCGGAGCGGTCGACCGTGCGTACCTGGGCCTTGCGCTCCGCGCTGGCCTTGGCGTCCGCCTCCGCTTCGGCCGCGGCCAGCATCCGCGAGCGCAGCACGCGCAGGGCCTGCTCTTTGTTCTGCAGCTGGCTCTTCTCATTCTGGCAGGAAACCACGATCCCGGTCGGCAGGTGGGTGATGCGCACCGCCGAGTCGGTCGTGTTGACCGACTGGCCGCCGGGACCGCTGGACCGGTAGACGTCGATGCGCAGATCGTGCTCGTTGATCTGCACCTCGACCGGGTCCGCCTCCGGGGTCACCAGCACGCCGGCCGCGGAGGTGTGGATACGCCCCTGCGACTCGGTGACCGGAACCCGCTGCACCCGGTGCACGCCGCCCTCGTACTTCAGCCGGGACCAGGCCCCGCTGCCGCTCTTGCCCGCCTTCACCGCCATCGTCGCGTCCTTGACGCCGCCGAGGCCGGTGAGGGTGGAGTCGATGATCTCGGTCTTCCAGCCGTGCCGCTCGGCGTAGCGCTGGTACATCCGCAGCAGGTCGGCGGCGAACAGGGCCGACTCGTCGCCGCCCTCGCCCGCCTTCACCTCGACGATGGTGTCGCGGCTGTCGTTGGGGTCCCTGGGTACGAGCAGCTTGCGCAGCCGCTCCTCGAGCTCCCCGCGCTGCTTGGCCAGGGACTCGGCCTCCTCGGCGAAGCCGGGGTCCTCCTGCGCCAGCTCGCGCGCGGCCTGCTCGTCGCCGGTGGTCTGCAGCCACTCGTGGTACGCGAGCACGATCGGCGTCAGCTCGGAGTAGCGCTTGGCGATCGTCTTGGCCTGATCCGCGTCCGCGTGCACGCCGGGATCGGCCAGGGCACGCTCAAGCTCCGCGTGCTCGCTCGCCAGATCGCCTAGCCGGTCGAACAAAGGGATCAAGACCTTTCTGAGCTGATACTCCGGTCAACATAGCGAAAGCGCCCGCACGCCCAACGGGGCGCGCGGGCGCTTGCCGGAAGCTACTTCTTGGTGTCCTGGGCGGCCTTGACGGAGGTGCCGGCCACCTTGCCCTTGCCAAAGCGGGCCTCGAAGCGGGCCACCCGGCCGCCGGTGTCAAGGATCTTCTGCTTGCCCGTGTAGAACGGGTGGCAGGCCGAGCAGACGTCGGTGCGGATCTCGCCGCTGCTCTGCGTGGACCGGGTCACGAACGTGCTCCCGCATCCGCAGGTCACGGTGGTCGCCCCGTAAGACGGGTGAATTTCAGACTTCATTACGCTGGGCTCCTTGCCTTAAGCGGCCGCCGGGTCGTCCGCGCCCGCTCAAGCCGAGGGGACGCACGTTGCTGACGTGAACCGGAACCGCGCACTAGCGGCTTTAGTTTGCCACACCTGTAAACCACGTGTGACGGGACTGAATTCCCGCTGGCCGGGGTGCCCGGCCAGCGGGAATCGGGTCTAGCGGTTCCTGCTGTTAGCCTCGTTCACGCCTACGGTGGTCTTCTGCACCTGAAGCAGGAACTCGGCGTTGCTGCGGGTTTTGCGCATCTGCTCCATGAGCAGTTCCAGGGCCTGCTCCGGCGCGAGGGCGTGCAGCACCCGGCGCAGCTGCCAGATGACCTTGAGCTCATCCGGCGCCAGCAGGATTTCCTCCTTGCGGGTGCTCGACGCGATCACGTCGACCGCGGGGAAGAGCCGCTTGTCGGCCAGCTCGCGGCGCAGCCGGATTTCCATGTTGCCGGTGCCCTTGAACTCCTCGAAGATGACCTCGTCCATCCGGGACCCGGTCTCGATGAGGGCGGTCGCCAGGATGGTGAGCGAGCCGCCGTTCTCGATGTTGCGGGCCGCGCCGAAGAACCGCTTCGGCGGGTACAGCGCGGTCGAGTCGACACCGCCAGACAGGATACGGCCGCTGGCCGGCGCCGCCTGGTTGTAGGCGCGGCCCAGCCGGGTGATCGAGTCGAGCAGCACGACTACGTCGTGACCCATCTCCACCAGGCGCTTGGCCCGCTCGATGGCCAGCTCGGCGACCGTGGTGTGGTCGTCGGCCGGGTGGTCGAAGGTCGAGTGGATCACCTCGCCCTTGACCGTGCGCTGCATGTCGGTGACCTCCTCAGGACGCTCGTCCACGAGGACGACCATGAGGTGGCACTCCGGGTTGTTCTTGGTGATCGCGTTGGCGATGGCCTGCAGGATCATCGTCTTGCCGGCCTTCGGCGGCGACACGATCAGGCCGCGCTGGCCCTTGCCGATCGGGCTGATCAGGTCGATGATCCGGGTGACCATGTTGGTCGGGTCGGACTCCATGCGCAGCCGGTCCTGCGGGTAGAGCGGCACCAGCTTGGAGAACTCCGGCCGGCGCACCGACTCCTCGGGGTCGAGGCCGTTCACCTTGTCCAGGCGGACGAGCGCGTTGAACTTCTCCCGGCGCTCCCCGTCCCGGGGCTGGCGCACCGCGCCCTCGACGACGTCACCCTTGCGCAGCCCGTGCTTGCGCACCTGGGAGAGCGAGACGTAGACGTCGTTCGTCCCCGGGAGGTAGCCGGTGGTCCGCACGAACGCGTAGTTCTCCAGCACGTCCAGGAGGCCCGCGATCGGGATCAGCACGTCGTCGTCGGCGATCACCGTCTCGGGCTCGCTGCCCGGGCGCTCACCGCGGCGGCGGTTGCGGTTGCGGAACCGGTCCCGGCCCCGGCGGCCGTTCCGGTCGTCGTCGTCGTCCAGGATCCGGCTGTCTACCCGGGTGTCCTGACGGCTGTCCTGACGGCTGTCCGACCGGCTGTCCTGACGGCTGTCGGACCGGCTGTCCTGACGCGTGTCGGGCCGATTGTCGCCCCGGTTGTCCTGACGACCGCCGCCCTGGCTGCCGGAGCTGCCGTTCGGCGAACCCTGGCCGCCCCGGCCGTTGCCGGCGGCCGGCTCCCGCGGCTCACGCCCTTCCCGGGGCTCGCGCGGCTCGCGGCGCTCGCGGCCGTTGCCGCCCTGCTCGTCGCGGCGGTTGCGGCTGCGGCTGCGGTCGCGGCGGGCGTCGGGAGCCTGCGAATCGGCGGCGGCTTCCGCGTGTGCCTGGTCGGCGGCGACCGATCCGGCCGCGGTCGCGGCGACGGGGGCCTGCTCCGCAGGCGCGGCCTGGGTGGCCGCTACCTGGGTGGCGGGCGCTACCTGGGCCGCGGGCGCGGCCTCGGCCGCGCGCGGGGCGGTGCGCGCAGACCGGCCCCCGCCGGACCGGCCGGCACTGACCACCGCGTCACCGGCGCCGCTGTCCGCCGCGGGCGCGGAGGCAGCGGGAACGGGAGCGACGGAGGTGTCTGCGGTCATTGCGTCCTGACTCAGGGGGCGAGGCGCGTCGGCGCCCGCGGACGTGCCCCGCGGGGCGGACTGGTCGGGGTTCTTGACGGCGCGACTCCCGCTGCGGGCGCTGGGGCGGCTGCCACCGGTCCGCTCCTGGATCGCGGCGACGAGATCCCCCTTGCGCATCCGTCCCGTTCCGGAGATGCCGAGTTCCTGGGCAATCCGCTGGAGATCAGAGACCAGCAGCTTAGACAGGTCGCCGCCGCTGCGGCCGGACGACCGGGGTGCGCTACCCGCGGTGTCGGCGGCCGGGTGACCGATGGGGGATTCCCCGGACGCGGAGGCCGCGCCGCTGAGGACTTCGGTGGTGTCGCTCACTAATGGTCCTTCCATTATGATCCTCGGCCGCCTGGGTGTCTTTTCGACCCCGGTTCGCCTGAGCCAGACCCGATCCGTATCGCTCGCGACTGTCATGAGGGCATGATCGCGCTTGCAGCTACAGCTGAACTCTGCGCCCGCCAGTCGCGTTGGCCCGTATGCGCGGACGGCTCCGGGACTGGCTGCGTAGAGAAGTGCAACGGGGTGGCGCCCAGGGGAACGTGCCGCTCTCCTGGGGTAACGCCAAGAGCCCGATCCCTGGGCAGGTATACGTTACCGCCCAGGCGACGCGCGGATGAACAGCACCCGCCCCGCACTGGGACGACCGATGCTGCACTCACCCTAACACTGACAGCGCCCACAGCATTCCTTTGCAGCCATCCATGTCACAGGAGAGGGGGTTAGGCCGGCTAGGTGAGCACTACTCAGTATCAGCATCACCGGGCGCTCCGAGCACTCGGTGCCACGCTGGCACCCCGTCGTTCGACGGCTAGCGGGCTTATGTGCCAGTCGATACCCGTTTCTGCCGCGATTGAATCCAGCCGGACCAGGTCATCACGGTCCGGTTTTCCGATCCGGAACGCCAGCACCGACGGGCCCGCGCCAGAGACCACCGCGGGCACGCCGGCCGCCCGCAGCCGGGTGACCAGCTCATGCGACTGCGGCATAGCGGGAGCCCGGTAATCCTGGTGCAGCCGGTCCTCGGTACCGTCCAGCAGCGCCGTGGCCGCATCCGCCAGGTCGCGGGCGGTCAGCGCGGCTACCAGCAGCGCGGCGCGCCCGGCGTTGCGGGCCGCGTCGGCGTGCGGCACGGTCGCGGGCAGCAGGCCCCGGGCCACCTTGGTCGACACCGGGGCGGGGGCGACGAACAGGACCGGCCGTACCTCGGGCCGCGGGTCGAGCCGGACCGCCCGCGCCGCGGGCAGGCCCGCGGCGTCCGGCCCCGTCCAGGCGATCGTCAGCCCGCCGAACAGGCAGGGAGCCACGTTGTCGGGGTGCCCCTCGAGCATGCTGGCCAGCGGCAGCACGTCCGGCGGGCTCACGTCCGCGCCCGCCAGGCCCCGCGCGGCGAGCAGGCCGGCCACGATCGTGGCGGCGGACGAGCCGAGACCGCCCCCGTGCGGGATCCGGTTGACGCAGCGCAGCGCCAGGCCGTCGGGCTGGGCCAGGTTGAGCTCGTCGAACGCCACCCGCAGGGCCCGCAGGACAAGGTGCTTCTCCCCCGCGCCGACCAGGTCCGCCGCCCCCTCGCCGACCACCTCGATGTCGAGCCCGGCCGGCGTCACCCGCACCTCGACCTCGTCGTACAGGCCGAGTGCCAGCCCGAGCGTGTCAAAGCCGGGCCCCAGGTTCGCACTCGTCGCAGGCACGCGCACCAGCACCGCCTGCTCAGCCAGCCCCATCAAGCACAAACCTCTCCGTCAGCACAACCGTCTCGGCTTCCGGGCCGCCGCCCCGGGCCACCGCTTCCGGGCCACCG
>DASWUW010000329.1:0-1689 GCA_036406335.1 Trebonia sp. | reverse complement strand
ACGGAGGGCCCTTGAAGGACATCATCAGGCTCGGGGGTTCGCATTCACAGGGGAACGGCTCGGCCCCGGACAAGGGCCGCACCTCCATCCGGTAGTGCACCGAATTAGGCGTTACGCTGGCATTTCCTGACCAGTCGCCGTACTTACCGCCATAGCGGACATCGATGAGCTCGCCCTCTGCCGGTTCCCAGTTCTCGCCGAAAATCGTCTACCCCTGCTGGATCTGGTCGTCTGGGTTCAGTCCGACCTGGTGGAGGCCAAGCGGCGGGCCCTGGAGCGCGACGGCGGCGGCGAGGCGGTCGTGTCGTTCTGGGACGTGTGGATGGCCGAGGAACTGCCCTTCATGGCGCAGCAGCGCCCCTGGGAACGAGCCGCTTCTGTTGTCGCGGGCACGCCGCTGCTCCCGCACGACCCGGCTAGTCAGGTGGTGGTCGCCGGGCCGGTTCCGTAGGGCGGGCCGGTGCTGTAGGCCGTCTGGCCGGTTAGCGGCGCCCTCACTGCCCCAGGAACCCGAGTCGACCTCGTCCCACATGATCACGAACTTGGACGGGTCGGCCTGGTCCACCGTGACCGGCAGCTCGTCGCTCTCCGCCCAGCGTCCCTGCCGGTCGGTCTTGTGCTCGGCGGGCGTCGCCGGGATACCCGGCGCGGTGATCACGCCGGTGATGCGGGTGGCGGACTTCGCGTCATAGGAGCCGGTCACCCGGAAAATGCCGCTAACCGGAGACTTCATGTGCCGCACCGCGCGCCGATCACCAAAACTCGTAACCGGACGCTATCGCATCCGCCGCCGCCCGGTTTCGAGCGGCACCGCAGGTGGAACGGACAGACTCCGGGGCGCGGGCAGTAACCGGCAGGCGCCGGACGGCCGTCTTCCCGGCCCCGGGGGGCGTTCCGCCCTCCTGCCGCGCCGCGGTCATGGGAACATGGCGGCATGTCCTCGCCGCCCGAGCTGGATGACCGAGAGCTTGCCCGGGACGGCTGCGTCAACGTCCGCGATCTGGGCGGGCTAGGGCAGATCAGGCCGGGGGCGGTGGTCCGCATGGAGACACCGGAGAGTCTCAGCGAGGCCGGCTGGGCGGCGGCCTGGGCTTACGGGGTCCGTACGGTCGTCGACCTGCGCGCTCCCGGCGAAGTAGAGCCCGACCAGGTGCCCCGGCCGGCCGGCATCAGCACCGTGCAGGTACCGCTGGACCCGGTCGGCGCGCCGTTCTACGAGCACTGGCGGGAAATCGACAACCTGGCATCGCCCTTGTACTTCCCGGCGCTGCTGGCCGAGCACCCGGAGCCGGTGGTCGCCGCCGTGCGGGCGGTCGCCACCGCCGGGCCGGGATGCGTGGTGTTCCACTGCGCCAGCGGCAAGGACCGGACCGGGCTGCTGGCCCTGGTACTGCTCACGCTGGCCGGGGCGACGGCGGAAGAGATCATCGCTGATTACCGGCTGACCTACCCCCGGATGAAGCCGCGCTACGACGACATGGGCGTCCGCGACCAGCTGGTCGCCGTGACCGAACTGCTAGCCGGCCGCGGCACGACCGTCGAGGCATCGCTGACCGCCACGATCGCGGCGCTGACGATGCCTGAATTCCTCATCCGTAACGGCCTGTCCGACGCCGACCTGGCCGCGCTGGTCACCCGCCTGACTGGCTGAAGAGCCCAGGATCGAACCCGGTGGCCTTTTTGGCCTTT
>DASWUW010000328.1:0-1527 GCA_036406335.1 Trebonia sp. | reverse complement strand
AGGGTGCGCGCGCGGATTACTCCTTACACCTAGACCTGCATCACGGCTGTGGGCCTGCGCAATGCACGGTTGGCAGACGACCGGGAAAAGCGGACGGCGGCGCAGCAAGACCCGGCCACATCTTTTGGCCGGCGCCCAATGGACGGGTTTGTAACCGGAATGGAACAACGCGGAAACAGGGATGTCAATGGCTGTTAATCCGGTCAATTCGCCCGCCGGGTCGGCGCATTTTTCATTGCCAGGGCATCTGCCAGGACTTTCTGCGGCGGCCACGAGCGCGGGCCGCCTTGCTAGAAGTGACGTTCACCGAATATTAATAACCTGGGGGCGATATTAACGGTTCATTCACTCTGCTGCTTACGGCAGGCCGCACCCGGCCGTGACCCGGTGTCATTCGCCGTCTCTGGCCCAGTACCGTTAAGCAAAGCGGGCAGCGGGGCGGGCGGGGAGTCGTAAGCCAGTTGCCCGATATCGCCCGTACCAGGCAATTCATGATCGCGGATACTTTGCTGGCGGCGGAGACCTATACCCCGCGGGACGGGGAAAATTACCGTGATCATTGTGCCCGGGTGAACCGACCCGGCACCGGTCGCCCTGAGCTACCTGCTGATCTTCGCCACCGGGGCGTTACATTCGGATGCGGGCGGCGAGCCAGGTCAGCGTCTGCGGCGCGTGGTCGAGCACGGTGATGTGACCCGCGTCCGGGACAATCAGTGACTCGGCGGCCGGACAGTGGGCGGCGAGCCACCCGCCGTGCGCGCAGGGAACCATCTTGTCCTTCGCTCCGTGCGCGATCAAGACCGGAACGCGGACGGCGTCCAGCTGGAACCCCCAGGAACGGACGGCGGCCAGGGTGTCCTCGAGGTATCCCTCATTGCCCTGCTGCATGGCCTGGCCGGCCACGCCGGCCAACCAGGACCACCTCTCGTCGAGGGCCGCGATGTCCGCCTCGGTGAAAAAGGCTTCCATACCCTCGGGCTCGGCTTCGGTCTCCGCCTCGGCCCAGTATGCCTCGAGCGCCGGCTGGCCAGCCGCCGCCGCCCGGTTCTCCGCCGCGATACCTGGCGACCAGCCCGCAAACCAGTCCAGCCCGTCGGCGTGGAACGGCGCGGGCGCGGATATGCTCACCGCGGCGATGACGCGCTCGGGCAGCAGTGCGGCGCAGGCCAGTGCGTGCGGGCCACCGCCGGAGTGGCCCAGTACGGCGAACCGGCCAATGCCGAGCGCATCCGCGATCGCGGACACGTCCGCCGCGGCCGATGCGACAGTCCGGCCGCTATGCGGATCTGAGCCGCCGTAACCGGGCCGGTCGTAGGAGACCCAGCGCAGGCCGTTGGCTCCGGCCGCCGCGAACAGCGGTTCCGGCGGCGAGCCGATGTTGGGCGAGCCGTGCAGCCAGAAAACCGCGTCGGGTGCGCCCGGGCGGCCGGCAATCTGGTCCGCGCGGGTGTCATAGGCGTGCAGGGTCCGGCCGTCGGCCGAGAGGATGTCAGTCTCGGTGACCATGCCCGCCACCCTAGAACACGG
>DASWUW010000327.1:0-4360 GCA_036406335.1 Trebonia sp. | reverse complement strand
TACTCACGCGGGACGATCCCGTCGGTACGGTTGTTGATCGGGGTGGAGAACGGGGCGAGCGCGAACAGGTTGGTCCCGCCCAGGTTGCGCGGGTTGTGCCAGGTCTTCGGCGCGGTGAAGTAACGCCAGCAGTTCACGTCGTCGATCGGGATGAACAGCCCCTGGCCGGTGCTGAACGGGATCGACGCGACCATCGTGGAGTAGGGGATCGCGTAGGCGGTGATCCGGACGTGGGTGTTGCCGTTGGGGGTGGTGCGGATCCCGGCGTACTTGTACCCGTACCAGGTGTCCTCGACCTCGAGCCGGGGGGCGCGGTCGTGGCGCCAGAACTTCCACGACATCGCGTTGGACGGGTACCCGGGTTTGTCGGAGCCGTCGTCGGGGATGTCGTCGATCCCGTCGAACTGGTGCAGGTGGGAGATGTGGGCGGTGTCGATGTTGCCTTCCATCGCCTGCACCCAGTTGCAGGTGGTGAGCTGCTTGGCCGCGGTGAACTCCCCCGGCTCGCGGCCCTCGGTGCCGAAGTCGCGGAACGGGGTCATGGTCTCGGCCGGGCCCAGGTAGGCCCAGACGATGCCGCCGGACTCGTGCACCGGGTAGGCCTTCATCCGGACCTTGGCGCAGAACGGGGCGGGCTCGCTCGGCATGTCCACGCACCGGCCGGCGGTGTTGAACGCCCACCCGTGGTAGACGCAGCGCAGCGCCCCGTCCTCGTTGCGGCCGAAGTACAGGCTGGCCCCGCGGTGCGGGCAGTTCTCCTGGACCAGGCCGACCCGCCCGCCGGTATCGCGGAACGCGACCAGGTTCTCCCCCAGCAGCCGCACCCGGGCCGGCGGGCCGCCCGGCGCGGGGATCTCCGCGGTCAGGCAGGCCGGGGTCCAGTACCGGCGCAGCAGGTTCCCCATCAGCGTTCCCGGGCCGACCCGGGTCAAGATCTCGTTGTCTTCCGCCTTCAGCATGTTCTGCCTCCGCGTCACGTTTTACCGGCCGCTACCGCTGCGGCCGGACTTTTCAACGTCTCACCAGGCGACTGGGAATGTCAATTATCAGACGGGTTTATCGGCGCTATACCGCTCGGTAATGCACTCACCTTCTCAGGCCGTCTGAGCTGCAAATACTTGCGTTCTATTTGTTCGGAGACCGGCTAATACCCGGCCGGCGGCCAGGAAGCGGCGAGGCGGGGGGCGAGCACCCGGACGCGGCCGTCCAGCTCGTCCAGCGCCTGGTCGAAGCTCTCCGGGGTGCCGGCCGGGACCGGGTCCGGGACCGACCAGTGCACGGCGGCCAGGCCGCCGAGTTCCTCGTACGCCAGGTCGCAGACCGTCACGACCAGGTCTCCGTCGTGCCGGACGTCACTGACCGGCCGCGGCCGCAGCCGGGGCAGCGGCAGTCTGCGGCGGCGGGCGGCGTCGATCGCGCCGGGGGCGATCGCGCTAGCCGGGCGGGTCCCGGCCGACGCAGCGGGCATCGTGCTGACCCGCCGCCACAGCGCGGCGGCCAGGTGCGAGCGGGCCGAGTTGGCGGTGCACACGAACAGTACCCGCCGGGCGGTCCTGGCGGGCCGCCCGGTGCGGGTGTCCAGCGAGCCGGGGCGCAGCCGCAGGTAGCTGCGGCGCCCGTCGCCCTCAGAGCGGTGCCGGGTGACGATGCCCGCGCCCTCCAGCACTCGCAGGTGGTGCGCCAGGAGATTGGACGGCATGGCCAGCATAACGGCCAGCTCGGAGGGGGACGCGTCTCCGTCGGCGAGGGTGTCGGTGATCGCCAACCGGGCCGCGTCGGCGAGCGCGGCGTGCACCGCGGCCCGCCGCTCCAGGTCATTGGTTACCTCAGCGTTCATTGACTCAATCTTGACTGAGTTAAATGGAGTAAGTCAAGATGACCCGGTGACCAACGGATCATCTCTGGCGCGGCGGCTGGCCGCGGAGTTCCTCGGCAGCGCGTTGCTGGCCGCGGTCGTGATCGGCTCCGGGATCGCCGCCCAGCAGCTGTCCCCGTCCGATACCGGGCTGGAGCTGCTGGAGAACTCGGCCGCGACCGCGACCGGGCTGTTCGCGGTCATCTTGATGTTCGGGCCGGTGTCGGGGGCGCACTTCAACCCGGTCGTCTCGCTGGCGGACGCGGCCCTGGGCGGTATCTCGTGGCGGGACGCGCTCGCCTACCTGGCCGCTCAGACTGGGGGCGGCGTGAGCGGTGCGGTCGCCGCGAACCTGATGTTCGCCCGGGCGGCGGTGTCCGTCTCGGTGAAGCACCGGGCGTCCGGCGCGCACGCCCTGTCGGAGGTGATCGCGACGGCCGGGCTGCTGCTGGTGATCTTCGCCCTGGCCCGGACCGGCCGGGCAGGCACGGCCCCGGCGGCGGTCGGTGCCTACATCGGCGCCGCTTACTGGTTCACCTCCTCCACCAGCTTCGCCAACCCCGCTATCACCGTGGGCCGGATGTTCTCCGGCACTTTCGCGGGTATCGCGCCCGCGTCGGTCCCGGTGTTCATCGCCGCCCAGCTGGGCGGCGGGATCGCCGGGGTGCTCCTGATCAGGTTCCTTTACCCGTCACTGTCACCGGCCCAGGCGGCCGGGGCCGTCGTCCCGCACGAGGACGGCGCCACGGCCGGCCGCATCATCGAGTAACCGGAGGTAGCGGTCATGCACCTGATCGCCGTCGGGGGCAGTGACGCCGGGATCAGCGCCGCGCTGCGCGCCCGCGAGGTTGACCCGGGTGCGGAAGTCACCGTCGTGGTGGCCGACGCGTACCCGAACTTCTCCATCTGCGGCATCCCCTACTACGTCTCCGGCGAGGTCCCGCACTGGCGCAACCTCGCGCACCGCACCACCGCCGACCTGGAGGCGGCCGGCCTCGACCTGCGGCTGGACACCACCGCCCGCCGCATCGACGTCGCCGGCCGCGAGCTGCTCGTGACCGGCGCCGGCGGGGCCGAGGAGGTCCTGGCCTGGGACCAGCTGGTCATCGGTACCGGCGCGGTCCCCGCCCGTCCGCCTATCAGGGGACTGGACGTCCTCGGCCCGGCCGACGGCGTGCACCGGCTGCACTCGATGGACGACACCTTCGCCGTCATGCGCACCCTGGAGGAGATGAGCCCGGAGTCGGCGCTGATCGTCGGCGCCGGCTACATCGGCCTGGAGATAGCCGAGGCGCTGGCCGCCCGGGGCCTGGCGGTCACCCAGGTCGAGCAGCTTCCCGAAGTGCTGCCCACCGTCGACCCCCAGCTCGGCGCCCTGGTCCGCGCCCAGCTGGAAGGCCACGGCGTGACCGTCCGGCCCGGCACCGCGGTACGGCAGATCAGCCGGGGCACGAGCGGGGCGCCTGCCCGGCTCCGGGTCGACGCGACCGCCGGCCGGGAACCCGTCACGCTGCACGCCGGACTGGTCCTGGTCGTGACCGGGGTCCGTCCCGAGACCGGTCTCGCCGCCAGCGCCGGCGCCACCCTGGGGGCCAGCGGCGCGATCGCCGTCAACCCGGCGATGCGGACCGGTCTGCCTGGCGTGTACGCGGCCGGGGACTGCGCCGTCACCCGTCACCGGCTGCTGGGCGAGACGTACCTCCCGCTGGGGACCACCGCGCACAAGCAGGGCCGGGTCGCCGGGGAGAACGCGGCCGGCGGGCGCCGCGAGTTCGCCGGGTCCCTCGGCACCCAGGTCGTCAAGGTCTTCGACCATGCCGCCGCCCGCACCGGGCTCCGCGACCACGAAGCCGCCGCAGCGGGGTACGACCCGGTCACCGTCGCCTGGGAGGCCGACGACCACAAGGCCTACTATCCCGGCAGCCACCGCATCGCCCTGCGGTTCACCGGCGACCGGGCCACCGGCCGGCTCCTCGGCGTCCAGCTGTTCGGCCACCGGCACGCCGAGATCGCCAAGCGCGTCGACATCGCCGCCGCCGCCATCTACAGCGGCCTGACCGTAGACGAGGTCAGCGACCTGGACCTGTCCTACACCCCGCCGCTGGGATCCCCCTGGGACGCGGTCCAGGCCGGCGCCCAGGCGTGGACCCGCCAGGCACCACTGAGGTAATCAGCGCCCGGCCGGAGCCAGGACGGCCGACATCCGCCGCATGACCTCCGGCACGACCCGGTAGTAGACCCAGGTGCCGCGCCGCTCGGAGGTGATCAGCCCGGCCTCCCGCAAGATCTTGAGGTGGTAGCTGATCGCCGGGGCGGTTACGTCGAACTCCGGAGTCAGGTCGCACACGCACGACTCCCCACCCGGATGACAGGCGATCAGCGACAGCAGCCGCAGCCGCAGCGGGTCCGCCGCCGCTTTGAACAGCGCCGCCATCTCCTCCGCCCCCGCCGGGGACAGCGGCTCGCGCGCCAGCGGCGGACAGCACCCGCCGCCAGCGGCGTCGA
>DASWUW010000326.1:0-4383 GCA_036406335.1 Trebonia sp. | reverse complement strand
GCCGCCGGTCCCGGCCGCGGAGCGCGCCCGGGAAGACCGGAGTATCGTCGGGGCTGTTCCGCTGCTGGCGGTCCTGGTCGTTGCGGCCGTCGGTGTGTACGTCGCCTGGCGCGATGGCCCGGCAGGCGGAGGCGAAGGGGGCGTCGTCGCCGGGGCGGCGCTGCTGGCCGGCGCGACCGCCCGGCTGCTGCTCCCGGCCCGGCTGGCCGGCCTGCTCGCCACCCGAAAACGGGCGTCCGACGTGCTCACGCTGGCCGTCTTCGGCGTCGGCCTGCTCATCCTGGGCCTGGTTCTGCCCCGCTAGAGCCGGGACCGCCTGGGTTTAGGTATCTTGACGTCAAGAAGAATTCATCAGAGCAGGAGCTGGCAACGAGATGGCCACGATCATCTACACCCAAACTGACGAGGCGCCGCGACTGGCGACGTACTCTTTCCTCCCCATCGTCTCCGCGTTCGCCCAGAAGGCCGGCGTCGAGATAGAGACCCGTGACATCTCGCTAGCGGGACGCATCCTGGCTCAGTTCGGCCTGGCCGAAGACGCGCTCGCCGAACTGGGGGAGCTGACGGAACGGCCCGAGGCCAACATCGTCAAGCTGCCCAACATCTCCGCCTCCGTCCCGCAGCTAAAGGCGGCGGTCAGGGAACTGCAGGCCAAGGGGTACGCCCTGCCGGACTACCCCGAGTCGCCCAAGACGCCGCAGGAGGCCGAAACCCGGGCCAGGTACGCGAAGGCGGTCGGCTCCGTGGTCAACCCGGTGCTGCGCCAGGGCAACTCCGACCGGCGCGCCCCGCTCTCCGTGAAGGCCTACGCGCGCAAGCACCCGCACGTCAACAAGCCCTTCGACCACGACTCGAAGACCACGGTGGCCACGATGGGCGACCACGACTTCCGGAACAACGAGAAGTCGGTCACGCTGGCGGGCGACGACGTCCTGCAGATCGTCCTGGAGACCACCGCGGGCCAGCGCCAGGTGCTGCTCGAGTCGCTCCCGGTGCTGGCGGGCGAGGTCGTCGACGCCACCGTGCTGCAGGCCGCCTACCTGCATGCCTTCCTGCGGAACATGCTGGCCCGGGCCAAGGCCGAGGACGTGCTGTTCTCGGTGCACCTGAAGGCCACCATGATGCGGGTCGCCGACCCGATCATCTTCGGCCACGTGGTGAAGGCGTACTTCGCCGACGTCTTCGACAAGTACGGCGACGACCTCGCGGCGGCCGGCCTGTCGGCCAACGACGGCCTCGGCTCCATCCTGGCCGGGCTGCCCGCGCTGCCGCACGGCGCCGAGATCCAGGCGGCCTTCGAGGCCGCGCTGGCGTCCGGCCCGCGGCTGTCCTACGTCAACTCGGACCAGGGAATCACCGGCCTGCACGTGCCCAGCGACGTCATCGTGGACGCCTCCATGCCCGCCCTGATCCGCAACGGGGGCAAGCTGTGGGGGGTCGACGGCGGCGAGGGCGACACGCTCGCGGTCATCCCCGATTCCTCCTACGCCGATGTCTACGCGACCGTCGTCGCCGACGTGAAGGAGAACGGCCCGCTGGACCCGGCCAAGATCGGCACCGTCCCCAACGTCGGCCTGATGGCGCAGGCGGCGGAGGAGTACGGTTCGCACGACAAGACCTTCGAGATCCCCGCCGACGGCACCGTCACCGTGGTCAACCAGGCCGGCGAGGTCCTGCTGGCCCACGACGTGGAAACGGGCGACATCTGGCGCGCCTGCCAGACCAAGGACATCCCGGTCCGCGACTGGGTGAAGCTCGCCGTCACCCGGGCCCGCGCCGCGCGGACGCCGGCGATCTTCTGGCTGGACGAGTCCCGCGCCCACGACGCCGAGCTGATCAAGAAGGTCCGCGCCTACCTGCCCGAGCACGACACGGACGGCCTGGAAATCAGAGTGCTCTCGCCCGAGCTGGCGACGAAGTACTCGCTGGAGCGCATGCGGCAGGGGCTGGACACGATCTCCGTGACCGGCAACGTGCTGCGCGACTACAACACCGACCTGTTCCCCATCCTCGAGGTCGGCACCTCGGCCAAGATGCTCTCGGTGGTGCCGCTGATCGCGGGCGGCGGCCTGTTCGAGACCGGGGCCGGCGGCTCCGCTCCCAAGCACGTGCAGCAGCTCGTCGCGGAGGATTACCTGCGCTGGGACTCCCTCGGCGAGTTCTTCGCCCTGGTGCCGTCCTTCGAGCAGTACGCCGTCTTCGCCGGCCGGCCGGCCGCGCAGGTGCTGGCCGACACGCTCGACCGGGCCACCGCCACGTTCCTGGACGAGGACCGCAGCCCGGGCCGCAAGCTGGGCACCACCGACAACCGGGGCTCGCACTTCTACCTGGCGCTGTACTGGGCCCAGGAGCTGGCCCGGCAGACCGACGACGCCGAGCTCGCCGCGGCGTTCCAGGAGCTGGCGCAGACGCTGGCGGCGAAGGAGCCGGTCATCACCGGGGAGCTCCTCGCGGCCCAGGGCCAGCCGGCCGACATCGGCGGCTACTACCTGCCCGACGCCGAGAAGGCCGCGGCCGTGATGCGTCCCTCGAAGACCTTCAACGACGCGCTCGCCGCGCTGTAGGACCGTGAAAGCCCCCGGGACGCCGCGCGTCCCGGGGGCTGCGTTACCGCTGGATGAGGGTGGCCCGCTGGATGCGGGTGGCCCGCTAGATGAGGCCGAGGTCCTTGACCGCGTCCCGCTCGGCGGCCAGCTCGGCGGCCGAGGCGTCGATCTTGCCCCGGGAGAAGTCGTTGACCGGCACTCCCTGGATGATCTCCCACTCGCCGCCCGCCGAACGGACCGGGAAGGAGCTGATGAGGCCCTCGGGCACGCCGTAGGAACCGTCCGAGTAGACCGCCGCCGAAGTCCAGCCGGTGCCGTTGACCCAGTCGTACACGTGGTCGATGGCGGCGCTGGCAGCGGACGCGGCCGAGGACGCGCCCCGGGCCTTGATGATCGCCGCGCCCCGCCCGGCTACCTCGGGGATGAACGTCCCGGTGAGCCACTCCTCTTCCACCTGCTCGGCCGCGCTGCGGCCGTTCACCACCGTGTTGTACAGGTCGGGGTACTGGGTGGCGGAGTGGTTGCCCCAGATGGTCAGGTGCTCGATGGCGGTGACCGGGACGGACAGCTTGGCCGCGAGCTGCGAGAGCGCGCGGTTGTGGTCCAGGCGGGTCATCGCGGTGAACCGGCTCGCGGGGACGTCGGGGGCATTGCGCTGGGCGATCAGCGCGTTGGTGTTGGCCGGGTTGCCGACTGCCAGCACCTTGATGTCGCTGGCCGCGTGCTCGTTGATGGCCTTGCCCTGGGGGCCGAAGATCCCGCCGTTGGCCGACAGCAGGTCGCCGCGCTCCATGCCCGCGGTACGCGGCCGCGCGCCGACCAGCAGGGCGACGCTGGTGCCGTCGAAGGCGGTCTTGAGGTCGTCGGTGATGTCGATGCCGGCCAGCAGCGGGAACGCGCCGTCGTTCAGTTCCATCGCGGTGCCCTCGGCCGCCTGCAGGGCCGGGGTGATCTCCAGGAGCCGCAGCCGGACCGGCACGTCAGGCCCGAGAAGCTGCCCGGAAGCGATACGGAACAACAAGGCGTAGCCGATTTGCCCGGCTGCGCCGGTCACGGTGACAGTTACGGGAGTACTCATGACAGGCAGGTTACAGTCCGGTAAGCGGACGGGTATACGTACGGTCCCAAACCCGCCCGCGGCCGCGGGCAGGCTCAGAAAGACCAGAGCGCCACCGCCCGAACGTAACCGGCGGTCTCTCCCGGCTCACCCTCCCGAAGCTCCGGGGCCGCGGCCACCGGCTAGGGTTGGGCGACGACCACGGGCCAGTGCGGCGGGTGCGGCTACCGTCAGCGCAGCCGATAACAGGGACCGCCAGCGGCGGCGCCGAGCGATGAGGAGATGAGGGCATGCCTGAGCCCCGGCACGAGTCCCAGGATCTCGAGGACTACACGGTCGACAGCGCGACCGACACCCTGTCCGGGGACCCGGGCGACGAGCCGATTGACCGGGGGGTCGTGCCGCCTGGCCGCCCGACCGCGGGCATGCGGTACGCGCTGAAGGGAGAGGAGGAGTCCGAGTCGCTGGACGAGCTGCTGTCCGAGCAGGAGCCGGACGTCCTGGCCGAGCTCGACGACGACGAAGACCCGGACGAGAACGCCACCGGCGCGGATGTCTCCCGTTTCGAGCGGGACGACGACCCCGACGCGCGGTCCGGCCGGCTGGCCGCCGGGGGCGAGTACGACGACGGTGACGAGCCGGACGACGGCGACGGCGAGCTGACCGCCCGCGACGCCGGAATCGACGGCGGCGGCGCGTCCGCCGAGGAAGCGGCGATCCACGTCATCGACGATCCGGACGGCCAGTAGCGGTGACGGCGGCCCGCTAGGCGAGCCGGCG
>DASWUW010000325.1:0-2271 GCA_036406335.1 Trebonia sp. | reverse complement strand
CGGGCTGTCCACGGTCACGGTCACGACCCGGGCGCCCGCCGCGGACAGCTGCGCGGCGGCGCGGTCCGCGGCATACCCGGCCCCGGTGTCTTGGGCCGCGGTGTCCCGGGCCGGGACCACCAGCAGCCAGGGCCCGGCCAGCCGGGCCGGCCGGGATACGGTCACCGGGGCCCAGGTCACCCGGTAGCGCCAGCCGGCCACCGCGGACTCGTCCCGCTCGCGCCGCCGCCAGGATGCCAGCAGCGGCATTACCTCACCGAACGGGCGCTGGGCGTCAACCGCCAGCGCGCCCGTCAGTCCCTCCAGGTCCCCGTCTTCGACCGCGGCCCAGAAGCGGGCCTCGGCCGGGAGCAGCGCGCCGTCGCCGCCCGCGACGGGCAGCGCCGGGCCGCGGGCCCAGTAGCGCTGACGCTGGAACGCGTACGTGGGCAACTCGACCCGCCGGCCCGCCGGCAGCACCCGCGTCCAGTCCACGGTTACCCCGGCGACGTAAACCTGGGCAAGCGAGGCGAGCAGACGGCCGGCGCCGCCGTCGTCCCGGCGCAGGGTCCCGGCGACGACCGCGGCCTCACCCGGGTCAGCGCCGGCGCCGGCGGGGGCTCCGTCGCCGGTCTCTTCCCCGGTGCTTTCCAGGGTGGCGGTGATCGCGGCGGACAGCACCGGGTGGGGGGCGGTTTCGATGAAGACCCGGTGCCCGCGGGCGGCGAGGGCCCGCACGGCGCGGCTGAATTCGACCGGGGAGCGCAGGCTGGCATACCAGTACCCGGGGTCGAGCTCGGGGCCGTCGAGCCACTCGCCGGTCAGCGCGGAGATCATCGGGATGCGGCCCGGCCGCGGGGCGATGCCGTCCAGCGCGGCCAGGATGTCGGCCCGCAGCTCCTCGACCTGGGGGCCGTGCGAGGCGTAGTCCACCGGCAGGACCCGGGCCCGCACACCCTCGGCGAGGCAAGCCTCGGCCAGGGCCGCGACCGCGGCCGGCTCGCCCGAGACCACGGTGGCGTCGGGCCCGTTCTCGGCCGCCACCGACAGCTGGCCGCCGTAGGCCGCCAGCCGCCGCCGGACCGCGTCGGCCGGCTCGGCCAGCGACGCCATCGCGCCCCGGCCGGACAGCCGGGTCAGCGTGCGCGAGCGCAGCGCGACGACCTTGGCCGCGTCCTCCAGCGTCAAGATCCCGGCGACGACGGCGGCGGCGATCTCACCCTGGGAGTGGCCGGCCACCGCGTCCGGCCTGACGCCGGCGGCCTCCCACACCGCGGCCAGCGACACCATCACCGCCCACAGCGCCGGCTGGACCACGTCTACCCGCTCCAGGGCGGCCGCGTCCCCGAGCACGTCTTCCACCCGCCAGCCGGTGAACGGTTCCAGCGCCGCCGAGCACTCGGCCAGCCGGGCCGCGAACACCGGGCTCCCGTGGCGGAGCTCAAGTCCCATGCCGGCCCACTGCCCGCCCTGCCCCGGGAAGACGAACGCCACCCGGCCGGGGCCGCCGTAGCCGGCCGTTCCGGTCACCGAGAAGGCGGACGGCTGGCCGGCCACCGGTCCGCCGGGCTGCCCGGCGGCGACCGCGGCCTGCCCGGCGGCCAGGTCCTCCCGGCTGAAGCCGGCGACGACCGCGCGGTGCTCGAAGACGCCCCGGGTGGCCGCCAGCGACCAGGCGATATCGGCCGGGTCCAGGTCAGGCCGGGACCGCGCCCAGTCCGCCAGCCGGCCGGCCTGCCCGGCCAGCCCGGCCGCGGTCTGGCTGGAGACGACCCACGCGCGCGGGGTGACCGCAGGTGCGAGCACGGTGCTGCCCGCGGGACGTTCGGGAAGCGCGCCGGCTGCCGCCGGGACCGGCTCCCCCGGCGGGGCCTCAGCCAGGATGACGTGGGCGTTGGTGCCGCTCAGGCCGAAGGCGGACACGCCGGCCCGGCGCGGGCGGCCGTCCGCCGCCGGCCAGGGAACCGGTTCGGTCAGCAGCCGCACGTCTCCGGCCGACCAGTCCACGTGCGGGGACGGCTCGTCGGCGTGCAGGGTGGCCGGCAGCAGCCCGTACCGCAGCGCGAGGACCATCTTGATGACCCCGGCCACGCCCGCCGCCTGCTGCGCGTGCCCGATGTTGGACTTGACCGAGCCCAGCCACAGCGGGCGGCCGTCTGGCCGTCCCTGCCCGTAGGCCGCCAGCAGCGCCTGCGCCTCGATCGGGTCGCCCAGCGAGGTCCCGGTGCCGTGCGCTTCGACCGCGTCCACGTCGGCGGGGGTCAGCTGGGCCGAGGCGAGCGCGGCGCGGAT
>DASWUW010000324.1:0-5317 GCA_036406335.1 Trebonia sp. | reverse complement strand
GCCTGCGCCGACTCGTCGGGGAAGCTCAGCTTCATGCCCAGGGCCGGCGCGGCGAGCACCAGGATGAAGGTACCGGACACGGCGGCGGCGGCCACCGGATGGCGCTGGATGGCCCCGGCCCACCGCTCGGCGGCCGGCCGTCCCGGTTTCCCGGTGCGGGCCGTAGTTCTGCGTATCCATTCCGACGGCTTGATCCGGGATGGCCTGGCCAGCCGAGTACCGCTAAAGCCGAGCAGGGCGGGCAGCAGGGTGAGCGAGGCGAGCAGCACCATGGCGACCGTCGCGGCGGCGGCGACGGCGACCCCGTTCAGCAGCGACTGGCGCAGGATGAGAAGGCCGAGCATCCCGATCACCACCGTGATGCCCGCGACGAGTACCGACCGCCCGGCGGTGCGCATCGCCGTCACCACGGCGGCCTCTGGAGCGGTGCCCGTCCGCAGACTTTCCCGGAACCGGGTGACGATGAACAGCGCGTAGTCAATTCCGACCCCGAGGCCGATCAGCCCGGCGATGATCGGGGAGAACGACGGCGCGGGGAAGACGTGGCCGAGCAGCCCGATCACCGACAGGCCCGCACCGATGCCGAGCAGTGCCGTCGCTATCGGCAGTCCCATGGCGAGAAACGAGCCGAAAGCGATCAGCAGTATGACCGCGGCGGCGATAACGCCGACGCCATCTGTCGGGCCGCCGTACGGCGTCTCTTCCTGGTCGACCACGTCACCGCCGAGGCTGAACGTCACGCCGTGACCCGAAGCGGCCCTGGCGGCATTCATCAGCGAGGCGGCTTCCCCGTTGGAGATACTGGACCCCGCGATGCCGAACTGCACCGTCGAGAACGCGATATGCCCGTCGCGGGATATCTGTCCCGGGGTGGCGTACGGGTCACTAACCGAGGTGACGTGCGCCGCCCGCTCGAACGGGACGAGGGCGCTGGCGACCTGCTCCTTGACGGCCGGTGACGTAACCGCCGCCGTTGACTTGACCGCGAGGGTGAGCGTATCCCCTGAGGCACGGGAGAAATGCTGGTCGAGCACGACCTGGCCGGGATCGCTGTTATTGAAGGTGTCCAGTGCGGCGGCGCCGAACTGCAGCCACAGCATGATGAGGCAGGCGACGCCGATGATCCAGGCGAACAGCGTGATCCAGCGGTGCCGGTAACAGGCCCGGCCGAGCCCGCCCAGCAGGCCGGCTCCCTGACTGACCCCCTGCCCGGCTTGTAGGACGCGAGACGAACCGACGTGCGACATGATGATCTCCCACGAGCAGCGGAGCGATTACTGCTCTCAATTCTCGTGATCGCAGGCGCGAAGAGCGTCGTACGTGGGGAGGCACCTGAGCGGGCACGTACTCCACGGGGGGTACTCCGCCGGCAGTACCCAGCTGACGCGCTGACCTCATTGCTCGCTGGCCCTGGCGATCTCAGTTCGGCCTGGGCGGCGGACGAAGATTGTCCCCCGTTGATGATGTAACGCTGGGCGTCCCAGCCGAGCTGGCGGCGGATTGCCCGGCTGAGGGCCGGGCTGCCGACTTTGCTCAGCACCGGGCATCAGGCCGGCGTCCGGGTAGTAGAACGTCTTGACGCGGCGCAGCCCGCACTTCTCCAGCACCCGCCACGAGCCGGCGTTGTCGGCCATCGTGGTCGCGACGACCCGGTCCAGGTGCGGGCGCCCGAATGCTGATGCGATCAGGGCGCATGCTCCCTCGGCGGCGAGCCCGCGCCCCAGAAGGCCGGGTACAGGCGGTAGCCGAGCTCGGTGCCGCCGGCCAGGCCGTAGCTGCTGGCGGGCTTGAGGGAGAACCTCCCGATCAGCTGCCCCGTTCCCTTCCCGGTCGCCGCGAAGGAACCGAGGCCGTCGGCCAGCTCCCGGTACTCGCGCAGGTAATGCGGCAAGATCGCGGACTCGACCTCCGCGGGCGAGGGAGGCTGCGGCGTGATGAACCGCATGACGCGCGGGTCGCCGTACCGGGCGGCCAGCGGTCGGGCATCGGCCTCGGTGAAACACCGCAGCAGCATCTGCCCGGTCTCCGGGTCAGAAGGTGTAGCGTTTCGGTTCCTGCAGGTAGACACGGCCGGACGGGGTCTCCCACTGGTGCCAGCCCGGCTTGGGCTGGGTGACGCTCCAGCCGGGTGACTGCTTGACCCGGTGGCAGGCGCGGCTGCGCGCGCCGGCGTTGCAGGTGCAGGTCTTGCCGCCCTTGTCGTAGGGAGTGGCATGCTCGAAGTCCGAGTTGCGGGCGTGCCGGTCGCAGGACGGGAACGTGCACGTGCCGTCGCGGACCTGGACCAGGTGGCGAAGC
Source organism: Trebonia sp. (assembly GCA_036406335.1). Lineage (GTDB taxonomy): Bacteria > Actinomycetota > Actinomycetes > Streptosporangiales > Streptosporangiaceae > Trebonia. Next base: position 3,019 of record DASWUW010000324.1, on the reverse strand, counting down.
TTGTCCCCTGGCTGGTAGCCGTGCGTCTCGTACCGGTGGTCGCATTCGAAGGTGGGCACCAGGTCAAGGCGGACGGCGAACCGTCGCCCGCCGGGCAGGGTGAGCGTCCAGCTGCCGTAGCCGTCCGGCGGGAACGGGCTCTGCGGGAGGTCCGGACTGCCGCGCGGAAGGAAGGCCCAGGGACCGACCTGGTTAGCAAGAGCGCCAAGGGCAGCGGCGGGGACGGTCAGGTTAAGCCGGGCCGGAAGCTCAGCAAGGGCAGCATCGGTGGCCGGTCCCCGGTTTTCCCGACGTACTCGGCACGCCCGGGCGCAACCGTGGCCGATTGCGTAGCCTTCGGGACTGGTGACAGTGACGCACACCTCGGTGCGCGGGCTCGCGGCCGCAGCGGCGGCCAGTTCCCGGGCCAGGGCGGGGTCGACCAGACCAAAGCCCTGGATTTCGCCGGGCCGCTCAGCCCGGCCAAGCAATGTCGCGAGCGGGACGACCAGGTCTGCCGGACGCCGCTCGGATACCCGGACCGCCCGGTTCGCGTCTGGCCCGGAACTGGGACCCGGACCGCTGGGACCAGGGCGACCGGGACCAGGGCGACCGGGACCAGGACCGCCGCCGGTAGGACCGTCGGAATCAGGACTGTCACCGCCGGACTGATCATCGTCGTCGCCGGTGTCGTCCTGGACACTGGTCTCGTTCTCAGCCTTGGCCCCGTCTCCGCCGCGCGTCCCGGAGGTGGTCCTGGCGGCGGTCCCTGCCGCTGCCCGCGCCTCCGCCCAGGCGAGAGCCTCGGCGGCTTCCGCAGCCTCGTCCTGTGCCTCGGCGCAGGCGGTCCTGACCTCGGCCGGCACGTCCTTGAGCAGGTCAAGATAGGCGTAGGCGCGGAGCACATCCATCCGGGTGTCGCCGAACGCGTCCGACTCCCGGTAAATCCCGGCGCGGGCATTCACGCTGGCCATGGCGGCCAGGGCCTCGTCCGGCGGCAGGTCGCGCCCGGACAGGGCCGCCGTTCCGGCCGCCTCGCGGAAAAAGGAGACCCGCGCGTCCTTCCGCTGGGCCTGCTCGCGGCGGCGCTTGGCCAGCTCCGGGTCGACGGTCAGCGCGGCCTGCTCGGCCAGGCGCAGCACCTGCGTGTACGTCTTGCCCGGGAGCTGGTCCAGGATCAGCGCCTCGGCCGTACCCGCGTCGGAGTCCGTCAGGTACCTGAAGGTATCGACAACCGCGCGGGCTTTGCCGTGAGTCAGGATGCCGCCGTCGAGCAGGGCGCCGATGCCGGGCAGCCGGGCCTGCTGCTCCCACGCCAGCCACGCGGTCGTCTCCGCCGACTGGGTGGAGCACGCCAGCGCCGCCGCCAGCTCATAGCGCAGCGACGGCGACCACGCCTCGGGCAGGCCGCCGTGATCACCGCCAGGCGACGGAGCGCCCTCGCGGCGCATCATTTCCCGGATGACACCCAGCTTTGCCCCCGACACCCATGACTCGATCGCGGCCCACGTCCGCAGCAGGCCGGTCAGTTCGTTGTCGGTCGCGCCCGGGCAGTGCCGCTGCGGCCCGGACAGTTCGTCGGCCAGCAGCGCTAGCCGGCCCGTCGGCGCGGGCGGATCCTGCAAACCGTCCGTCGCGAACCAGGCCAGCCGAGGGTCACGCACGGGCGGCACACCGCCGGGCGTCCCCGGATCACGGTCAGGGCCTTCACCCGTCCCGCTGCCCGGTACCGGCTGCCAGCCCATCTTGATCCCCGTTCGACTTGATCTAAATCATTTACATCTAGTCGAATACTACTCCCAATGTAGGCTTTTGGGTAGCACATAAACCAGCACCGTTTAACGCCAGTGGTGGCGCGCTCCGTCAAGCGGCCGCGCTTATCGCCCGGGAACCGGGCACCGACAGTGCCAAGGCGTCGGGAACTCGGAAGTAAGCAGGGCCGCGCACGAAGTGGACCAGGTCGCGTTTCAGCTCCACGCTGCGCTCGATGGAGAATCGGGCGGCCGCCCGGCGGCAGCGTGGTTCATGGCTGTCTTCCGCGGGTTCCCGCTTCCCGGTCTACCCAGGGTTCTTACTGGCGGCCACGCTTTCCCTGGCCGTGCCGTCCCGGAGGGCCGCTGCCCCGGCGTCGGTGAGAAGGTAACGCTGGCCCCCTGTCCCGCTGCCCGCCGTGCGCATCTCGACCAGCCCGGCGTGCTCGAGGACCTGAAGCCCGGCGAGAACCGCCGATACCAGCGGTCGCAGGTCCGGGTGGTACGGATACCCGGTGACGAGCCACTGGACGACCTGCATGGGCGGGGTCCCGGCCCGGCCCTTCGACCGGGCCCCGCCGCTGCCGAACGCCGGCAGGAGCTCGACTGCCAGCGCCGCGGGCGGGAGGGAGGTAAGGCGCTGTACCTCCGCGGCCCCAGCGGCCTCCTTGCCCGCCCGCTCGTCTTTCTTGCTGCCGAACATCCTTGTCTCCTTGCTCTGGCTTCGGGCTTGGTGCGTTACTCAGCGAGGATCCGGGTCTTCTGCGCGGCGAACTCAGCGCCGGTAAGGACCCCTGGTGATGCAGCCGGGCCAGCTGAGCCAGCCACCCCGCATGACCGCCAGGCTCAGGTACACCGCATAGGCGAAAGGACCCCACCACACGACGATCACCGTCACGATCGCGAGGGCCGCGCGCAGGGGAAGCGGAACGGCGTAGATACCCAGGATGCCGACTCCCAGGGGAAGAAAAGCCGCGCATATCACGCAGAAGAATATCCAGCACGCGATAGATATCTTGCTGACAGTCACCGGCGGCTTACCTCAGGCTCGCGAAGTCCAGCCAGATGGCCGCCGGGTTGGACGTGTTGACCGTGGCCTGCAGGGCGCGGCCGGGCTGCAGCTGGCCAGCCTGAAACTGGCTGACCAGCTGCTGCGTGGTGGCTGGGTACGGTGGCATCCCCTCCGGTGTCACCGTCAGCTCGAACTCGACCAGCAGGTCGAAATTCACGCTCCCGACCTGCCGCATCCCGACGATCACGACGGGGCAGCGCGTCCCGGATCCGCCCGC
>DASWUW010000323.1:0-3012 GCA_036406335.1 Trebonia sp. | reverse complement strand
GCCGACGTCGGGGGCGCCAGGATCGGCCGGGTGCAGCCGGACCCCGCCCAGGACCGCGCCGTCCCGGCCGCGGGCCAGCAGCACCACGGTGCGCGGGTCGTCGTCGTGGTCGTCGTGGTCGTCCCGCGCGAACAGCCCCTGCTCGTCGACGAAGACCCGGCGACGCAGCCGCCGGTACGCCGCAAGCTCGGCCGCGCTGGAAGCCGGGGCGATCTCGAACGGGGTCAGCCGCCGCCGGGTCGCCGCGTCGCCCAGCAGCGCGAGCACGTCCGGCATCGGCTCGGCGGGCAGGCGGGTAAGGCCGGCCAGCGCCGGGTCGCCGCCGAGCAGCGCGGTTACCTCGGGCATGGTCATCCGTTACCCGCCGACCGACGCCAGCGCGCTGCAGCCGCCGCAGGCGGCGCAGCCGGCCCCCTGGTCGGCGCCGAGCATCCCGGCCGCGCGCAGCAGCTCCGCCACCCGCATCGTCACCTCGGTCACCAGTGCGGCGGACGGCGCCACGGCCCCGTCGCGCCGGGCCAGCGTGCCCGCCATCGGGCGCATCGGCACCGCGAACGGGTACACGCCCCGCTCGATCAGCGCCGCCGCGCCGCGCACCAGGTCGTCGGCCGACTCGCCCAGGCCGATGAGCAGGTAGGTCGACACGCGGTTCCAGCCGAACACCCGTACCGCTTCGTCCCACGACTCCCAGTAGGAAGCCAGGGGCACGGTCGACTTGCCGGGCAGCCAGCGCTTGCGGACCGCGTCGTCCAGCGACTCGACGTGAATGCCGATCGCGGCTGCCCCCGCCTCGTGCAGCTCGGCGATGACCGCGAGGTCCGCTGGCGGCTCGATCTGCACCTGAACGGGCAGCGCGGGCACCGCGGCGTGCACCGCCCGGACGCACCGGGCCAGGTGCCGGGCGCCCCGGTCGGGCCCGGCCGTGGTCCCGGTGGTCATCACCATCTGGCGCACGCCGTCCAGCCGCACCGCCGCCTCGGCCACCTCGGCCAGCTGGGCCGGGGTCTTGGCCGCGACGGTGCTGCCGGACCGCAGTGACTCCTCGATCGTGCAGAACCGGCACCGCTGGTCCTCGGCGTACCGGATGCAGGTCTGCACCACCGTGGTGGCCAGCACGTCGCGCCCGTGCAGCAGGGCGATCTGGTGGTAGGGGGTCCCGTCCGCGGTGGCCAGGTCGTAGAACTCCGGCCGGCCGGCCGGAACCGCCTCAATCCCCAGGTCGATGACGCCCCGGCGCAGCCGGCCGCCGGAGATGCTAAACGGGCTGCCGGGATTGACCGGGATCGCGGCGTTGCCGCCGTCCAGGGCCAGGTGGCCGTCGTCGCTGGGGCCGGCGCCCTTACTGCGCTGAACCGGCGCGTCCATCCGCACGCCGGCCAGCGCGAGCTCGACCCGTTCACTGAGCTGCATCAGTTACCACATGTAAGTGGAGTTGATGATGGCGCCCTTGCGGGCGTAGTGGATCAGCGCGTCCTGGACGTCGAGCGGGTGCGTCGGGATCACGCCCTCGATCAGGTCCTCCTCGCGCAGCCCGTGCAGTGACAGGCCGAAGCGGCAGCAGTAGACCTTGCCGCCTTCCTTGATAAAGGTCTTGAGCTGGTCGTTGATGTTGAGCTCGCCCGGGAAGGCGGCGTTGCCGGTGGTCGGGAAGCCGCGGGTGGCCATGGCGTTCATCGCGCCCGGGCCGTAGAAGTAGATCGCGGTCTCGAAGCCCTTGCGCAGCGCCCGGGTGGCCTGCAGGATCGCCACGAAGGAGACGCTCGACTCGTGCGCGATGCCGTGCACCAGGGTGAAGTACGACTGGCCGGGCTCGGCCTGGTAATCCGGGAAGACCTTGGTGCCGCCGTAGATGTTCGACCCTTCCGGCAGCGCCGGGTGCGCGATCTCGTTGAGCGACTGGGTCTCGGTCTCGGTCAGTTCAGCCATTACTGGTTTTCTCCTTGTTATCGGTTATCCGTACAGGCGGTGAAAGTTGTCGCGGAAGACCAGGTCACCCAGGGCGGCGCTGTCCCCGGCGGCCGCCCGCAGCCGGGCGTACTCGCCCGCGGCGTCGCCCCAGGGCTCGTCGCTGGCGAACAGCACCCGGTCCCCGCCGACGCCGCGTTTGTCGATCTCGGCCGCGAGCCAGCGCGGGGCGAAGCCGATGGCCCAGGACAGGTCGGTGTAGACCTGCTTGCCGCGGTCGATCCAGTCGAAGAAGCGGTGCCCGATGAGCTTGATGTGACCGCTCATCCCGCCGCCGAAGTGCACCAGGTGGATCTTGGTGTCATCCCCGTAGCTCTCCACCAGCCGCCCGACCTGGTCGATGTCGGAGGCCGCACCGGGAGAGGTGTGCACGTGCACCACGAGGCCGTGCTCGCGCGCGGCGCCGAAGATCGCGTCCAGGCCAGGCTGGCAGGCCGGGTCGTCCGGGCGGCCGCCGAGCAGGAAGCTCACCTTCAGCGCCTTGACCCCCGGCTCGGCCGCCAGGGCGAGCGCGCCCGCGGTGCGCTCGGCGTCGCGCTCCAGCGGGGACACCCACAGGGCGGCGCTGATCCGGTCCGACCGGGTGGCCGCCTCGACGACCAGCTCGTTGAAGGAGAACGCGATATCCGGGTCGGGTACCCCGTAGTTGGGGATGACCAGGGCCCGTTCGGTGCCCTCGCGGTCCATGTCCGCGAGGAGCTCGTCGATGGTGGCCCGCGCCCCGATGTCGGCGCTGACGGCCGGCCCGCCGTAGAACGGGTAGGCGGGCAGCACGCCCAGGTGGCGGTGTGCGTCGGCCCGGTTCGCGGTCATGCCACCGTCCTCGGGGCTATCCAGTCGTCGTCCCGGCTGAGCTCGGGGAAGGTGGACACCGTGGTGCCGGCGATCCAGCTCACCTCGTTCGGCCGGGCGTAAGCGGTGATCTTGCCCGCCAGGTGCTCGGCGTCCTGGGCCACGCCGCCGAACCGGCCCGAGCCCCAGGTGTGCTGCCAGGGCAGCCCCAGGAAGTACAGGCCCGGGCAGCTGGTGACCCCGCGCCGGTGCGTC
>DASWUW010000322.1:0-2458 GCA_036406335.1 Trebonia sp. | reverse complement strand
CCGCTCGGAGTACTGGTCCCGCAGCTCTCACCCGCCCACTCAGCGCGAACGGACCCGGGCTCCGCCGGGCCGGCCACCGCCCCGCCCGCCCGGGCCGCGTCCCCGGTGTCGCTCCTGCGCCGCGTCGGCCGCGTCGACCCGGCGTCGCTGAGCTCCTACCGGGCGGCCGGCGGTTACGAGATGCTCCGCCGGGCCGTCGGGCTCGGCCCCCAGGGAGTGATCCGCGAACTGCGCGACGCCAAGCTGATGGGCCGGGGCGGGGCGGCGTTCCCCACCCACGTCAAGTGGGACGCGGTCGCGGCCAACCCGGTCCGCCCCAAGTACGTGGTCACCAACGCCGACGAGTCCGCGCCCGGCACGTTCAAGGACCGGGTGCTGATGGAGGCCGACCCCTACGCGCTGGTCGAGGCGCTGACCGTGATGGGCTACGCCTGCGGGGCCGAGCAGGGCTACATCTACATCCGGGGCGAGTACCCGGCCGCGGAGGGACGGCTGGCCCACGCGATCGGCCAGGCCCGCGGGCACGGCCTCCTGGGCCCGGACGTGCTGGGCGCGGGCTTCGCCTTCGACATCGAGATCAGGCGCGGCGCGGGCGCGTACATCGCCGGCGAGGAGACCGCGCTGATCAGCTCGCTCGAGGGCAAGCGGGCCGAGCCGCGCAACAAGCCGCCGTTCCCGGCCCAGTCCGGCCTGTTCGGCCGGCCGACCGCGATCAACAACGTGGAGACCCTGCTGTCGGTGCTGGAGATCCTGCGCGCCGGCGGGCCCGCCTTCGCCGCGGTCGGCACTGAGGCGTCCACCGGGACCCGGCTGTTCTGCCTGTCCGGCTGCGTGCCGGCGCCCGGCCTGTACGAGTACGAGTTCGGGGTGACCCTGCGCGACGTGATCGACGGGGCGGGCGGGGTGGCCGGCGGCCGGCCGCTGCAGGCGGTACTCCTCGGCGGCGCGGCCGGGGTGTTCGTCGGGCCCGGGGCGCTGGACATGCCGCTCACCTTCGAGGGCGTCCGCGCGGCGGGCGCCACCCTCGGCTCCGGGGTGGTGCTGGTGCTGGACGACACGGTGTCCGTGCCCGGGCTGCTGCGCCGGATCACCCGGTTTTTCCGGGATGAGTCCTGCGGCCAGTGCGTGCCCTGCCGGGTCGGCACCGTCCGCCAGGAGGAGCTGGTGACCCGGCTGGACCGCGGAGCGCCGCTCGGGTCCGTGACGGCCGAGCTGGCGCTGCTGGACGACATCGGCACGGTCACCCGGGACGCGTCCATCTGCGGCCTCGGCCAGACCGCGCTGTCCGCGGTGCAGTCCGCGGTCAAGCTGGGCCTTATCGGCGCCGGATCCTAGGAGAACGTTGTGACCTCAGTGTTCCTCGACACCCCGCGGCGCCTGGTCGACCTGGAGATCGACGGCGAGCCGGTCCGCGTCCGCGAGGGCGCGACGGTGCTGGACGCCTGCCGGGGCCAGGGTATCGACACCCCCACGCTCTGCTACCTGGAGAACCTCACCCCGGTGAACGTCTGCCGGGTCTGCGTGGTGGAGGTGGAGGGGAGCCGGACCCTGGTGCCGGCCTGCTCACGCAAGGCCGAGCCCGGGATGAAGGTGCGCACCGGTTCCGAACGGGTGCAGACGTCGCGGAAGATGGTGCTGGAGTTCCTCGCCTCCTCCGCCGACGTGTCTCTCGCCTCGCCCGACGTGCAGCGCTGGATCGCCGAGTACGGCGCCGACGCGGCCCGCTACGGCGAGCCCGGGCCCGACCACGCGGCGGGGGAGCGGGACGCGGCCCGCCCGGGCGAGCACCACCCGCCGGCGCCCGCTTTCGCCGCCACCGTGGGGCAGCCGGTCAAGGTCGACAACGAGGCCTACGTGCGGGACTACTCGCGCTGCATCCTGTGCTACAAGTGCGTCGAGGCCTGCGGGGAGGACGCGCAGAACACGTTCGCGATCGCGGTGGCCGGCCGCGGCTTCGACGCCCGCATCTCGACCGAGTTCGACGTGACCCTGCCCGACTCCGCCTGCGTGTACTGCGGCAACTGCATCGGCGTGTGCCCGACCGGGGCGCTGATGCCCGCCAGCGAGTACAACATGCGCCAGGCCGGCACCTGGGACGAGTCCCGGCAGACCGTCACCTCCACCGTCTGCCCCTACTGCGGCGTCGGCTGCAACCTGGACCTGCACGTCCAGGACAACACGATCATCAAGGTCACTTCCCCGCTGGACAGCGAGGTCACCCACGGCCACCTGTGCGTCAAGGGCCGGTTCGGCTTCGAGTTCGTCCAGCGCCGCCGCGGCGAGGAGCGCTGAGGAGCGCTGAGCCCGGTGCCTACCGGACGGCGGCGATTCCGGCCAGGATGAGGTCGATGCCGGCCAGGAACTGCTCGCGGTCGTCGTGCCCGGGCAGCTGCGCCGCCACCTGGCGCACAAACGGGTACCGGGCCGGGTCCAGCTGCGCCCACCGGGCGGCGACCGT
>DASWUW010000321.1:0-1987 GCA_036406335.1 Trebonia sp. | reverse complement strand
GCCGGCTGGCGGCCGCCCGGCCGATGATCATCACGATGGCGATCGCGACCGCCAGCGTGAACAGCTCGTACTCCCCCACGGGCCTCCCCTTGAACAAATGCTGGTACGACGCTAACCGACAAACGTACGGGCGGCGCCAGTGGGCAGCAGGCGCCCACGACCTCGGCTGGCCTCGCTGGCTTCTTAATGACGGCACTGGGCTGCGGGCTGCCGTCTAGATAGGGCGACCTGACCGGTCAAACCTGGGATACTGACGGCGGACGCGGTGCTCAAGATCGCTCCGTCTACCCGGATCACGGCCCGGGAGAACCGTGCTTTCCTCGGCCGGGCGGTCCGCTACCTGCTGACCGAGGCCGGGATCGGGCAGTTCTCCGATATCGGAACCGGGCTGCCGACCACGGACAACGTGCACGAGGCGGCCCAGGCGGTCCAGGCTTCGGCGCGGTTGGCGTACGTCGACAATGACCGTTGCGGGCGCGGGCGGTTCCAGCGTTTCACCCGTTAGATACCACGGAGGACGAAGGCGCGCAGTGCGTCGGCGAGCGCCTGGCTGGCGGCTGCGGGCATGTCGCGCAGGGGCCCGTGGTTGCGGAGCATGGCCATGCCGTGCACGCAGGACCACACGGTGAACTCGGCGTTCGGCCGCCGCCGGGCCGGGAAGACGCCCGCGGCCACGAGTTCGTCGAGGACCTCGCTCAGGACCAGCAGCGGCGTGCGGCCCGCCGCGGCGTCGTCGGGGTGCCCGGCACTGAACCGGATATGCCCCGGGACGGCGAAGACGGTGTCGAACAGCCCCGGTTCGGACGCTGCGAAGCCGAGGTAGGCGGTGCCGACGGCGCTCAGCCGGGCCGTCGCCCCACTTTTGGTCCCCTTGCGGGCCGGCACCAGCGCCATTTCGTATTCCATCCGCTCGACGAGCAACCGCATCGCCGCGACGCAAACGGCGTTGAGGAGGGCATCGCGGTCGGCGAAGTGACGGTAGGCGGCGTTGGGGGCGACTCCGACGATCCGGGTCGCCTCCCGGAGTGTCACTGCGTCCGGGCCGGCCGCCCGGGCCAGGTCGATACCCGCCTCGACCAGGCCGGACCGGACCACCCCCTTCGGCCGCCGGCCGCCGCGCCGGCCTGCGCTCCCAGGGTTCGCGCTGCTGCCGTCACTCATGCTGTCGCCTCCAAGCCATAACGCCGTCGGCAAGGGGCCTGCCGCAGGCCGAAGGTTTAGTGGACAGCGTACATTGGCCTGGGTATGGTGGACAGTGTCCACATAAAAGTGGATGGAATCCACTTCAATCTCAGGGAGTTTCCGTGACCATCCTCGACACGCTCACTGCCCGCAACCAGCGCTTCGCCGCCTCCGGCCGGCACGCGGGCCTGAAGCTGTTCCCCGCCCTCCAGACGATCGTCATCACCTGCGTCGACCCCCGCGTCGACCCGGCCGCCATCCTCGGCCTCGAACTTGGCGACGCCTTGGTCATCCGCAACCTCGGCGGGAGGTACACGCCCGACACTTTCCAGACGATGGCCGCGCTGCGGATGATCGCCCAGGCCGAGGGCGCCGCCCCCGGACCGGGATGGAACCTCATCGTGCTCCACCACACCGACTGCGGCATCACCCGCCTCGCCCAGCACCCCGGGCTCCTCGCCAACATCTTCGGCATCGACCCCGGGGGCCTCGCCGCAAAAGCGGTCAGCGACCCGGCCGCAGCGGTAGCCGCCGACGTCACGGCAATCAAGGCGAACCCGTTGCTGCCCGGAGCGTTCCTCGTTTCTGGCCTGGTCTACGACGTCGCGACCGGCCTGGTCGGCGTCGCGGTGCCCCCCGCCACCCTGCGGCCCGCCGAGGCCGCGGGGTGAACCAGCACACCACCCGAGCAGCGCCAGTGCAGCCCGACGCATGCAAGGAGACGCAGATGACCACCACGACCACAGCAGAAGAAACCCTCGTCCGGGCAGCCGAATGGTTCGCAGCCGGGACCCGGCGCCCCTAC
>DASWUW010000320.1:0-3212 GCA_036406335.1 Trebonia sp. | reverse complement strand
CGCCGAACATCTCGATCCGGACCGCGAGCTCCTCGTACTGCGGGATGATCTCGATCGTGTCGCCGCGGACCCGGAACGTGCCCCGGGTGAAGGCGATGTCGTTACGGGTGTACTGCATGCCGACCAGCTTGCGCAGCAGCTGCTCACGGTCGATCGTGTCCCCGAGTTTGACCCGGAGCATCCGGTCGACGTACTCCTGCGGGGTGCCCAGGCCGTAGATGCAGGACACGGAGGCCACCACGACGGTGTCCCGCCGGGTCAGCAGGCTGTTGGTGGTGGAGTGGCGCAGGCGCTCCACCTCGTCGTTGATCGAGGAGTCCTTCTCGATGTAGGTGTCGCTCTGCGGGATATACGCCTCGGGCTGGTAGTAGTCGTAGTACGAGACGAAGTACTCGACCGCGTTGTTCGGCAGCATCTCGCGCAGCTCGTTGGCGAACTGGGCGGCGAGTGTCTTGTTCGGCAGCATCACCAGCACGGGACGCTGCAGCTGCTCCGCGACCCAGGCGACGGTGGCCGTCTTGCCGGTGCCGGTCGCGCCGAGCAGCACGGTGTCCTTCTCCCCGTCGCGGATCCGCTCCGTGATCGCGGCGATCGCGGTGGGCTGGTCCCCGGCGGGAACCATCTCGGTGATGACCTCGAACGGCGCCACCTTCCGCTGCAGGTCGGTAACCGGACGCATGGCGCCACCTCCTCGAATGGGCCGCCTTCCCCTGTCCCGGGACAGCCAGATTCCCGGAGACGGCATACGTTTCAACTCTACGGCGGGGGTCGGACATTCCAGGGCGGCGGCAGCAAACGGCGCAGGCTCGAGCGTGCCGGTCAGGGGATCCGGGCGGGCGGCGGCCCGGCCGGGCGGGCCAGCCGCCGGGCCGATGCCCCGGCGACGAAAAGGGTGATCGCCTCGTCGAGGAGCGCCTCAGCCTGCGGGACGGTGATCCGGCCGGACGCGACAAACGCGGAGATTCCCTGGATGGTGGTGCCCAGCAGCAAGGTCAGCCGGCCGACGTCGTCTGCGGCGTACGCGCCCGCGGCCACGCCGGCGCCCATGATCCCGGTCAATGTGCCGAACAGCCGGTCGGCCGCGCTGCTGACCGCCGCTGAAAGACCCTTTACCTTCGCCGCGAACATCAGGTCCTGCAGGGCCGGCTCGCGCAGCGCGAACTCCAGGTAGGCGGCGCCCGCGGCGCGCAGGACGGCCGGGTAGTCGTCCGGCGCGTGCGCCGCCGCCTCGCTGACCTCGTCCGCGAGACGGATGAAGCCGCGCTCGGCCAGTGCGTCGAGCAGTGCGCTCCGGTCGACGAAGTGACTCCGCGGGGCGCCGTGGCTGACCCCCGTGGCTGCCCAGGCGCGGCGCGCGCTTCGCGGTGGGCGCCGCCCCCTACCCGCACCCGGGAGCTGGCGAAGTCGTGGTCCGGGCGCGGGCGATCGCCGTAAACCCCGTCGACGGCTTGCCGGGTTTCCTGTACCGGGTCATCTTGCCCTGGCTGACTTTCCCCGCGGTCGTAGGCTCGGATGTCGCCGGCGAGGTCGTGGAGACCGGGCCGGGCGTGACCCGGCTGCAGCCGGGCGACCGGGTTCTCGGCCACGCCCTCGGCGTCGAGAAGTCGCAGAACCGCCCGGGTGAGGGCGCCTTCCAGCAGTACGTCGTGCTGCTGCCGCACATGGTCTCCGCCATCCCCGAGTCGCTGTCCTACGCGCAGGCGGCCGTGCTGCCGCTGGCGCTGTCCACCGCGGCTAGCGGCCTGTTCCAGCAGGACCAGCTCGGGCTGGCCCTGCCCGCCGCCAGCCCCGTCCAAAGGCGGGAAACGGTGCTGGTGTGGGGCGGGTCGACCAGCGTCGGCAGCAACGCGATCCAGCTCGCGCGCAACGCGGGCTACCGGGTGGTGGCGACCGCGTCCCCGCACAATTTCGACTATGTCCGGTCACTGGGCGCGGCCGAGGCGGTCGATTACCACAGCCGCGGTGCCGTCGACGAAATCGTGGACCGGATCGGCGACAGCCCGCTGGCGGGCACGATCGCGATCACCCCCGGGTCTCTCCGGCCGGCGGTCAGGATCGCCTCCCGGACCACCGGCAGCAAGCGCGTCGCGTCGGCCCGGCCCGGCCCGCTCACCCAGCTCCGCGCCCGGCGGGCCCGGCGGCTCGGAGTACAGGTAAGCATCATCTGGGGCAGCACCCTCAAGGACAACGAGGTCGGTCCGGCCATCTACGCCGGCTTCCTCCCGTCCGCGCTCGCCGCCGGCACCTACCGGGCCGCGCCGGACGCGGCCGTCGTCGACGACGGGCTCGCCCGCATTCCCGACGCGCTGCGGCAGCTTCGCAGCGGTGTCTCCGCGAAGAAGCTTGTCGTCACCGTCTGAACCCGCGGCCGTCCGGGCGCGGGCCGACGTGGGTGGGCCCGCCGGGCGGTGAGATGACTCTCGCCCGGCGGGCCCGGCTTTCTGGTTGGCCGGCCAGCTGGTTACCAGCCGACGGCGACCACCATGTACTGCGGGTTGGTGACTGAGATGTCCGACGACTGGCCCGCGTCGTCGTCGTAGGGGAAGCCGTACTGCAGGCCGTTGATCGCGTTCTGGTGCCAGAACTGGGCGTAGTAGTTCGCCGGGGCGGCCAGGTAGAAGTTGGCCGGGGTGGACTGCTGGGCGGCCGGCAGCTGCGCCACGTGCCGGTTCAGCCCGGCGCAGAGCACCGGGTTGGCCGCCAGGGTGCCGCCGCAGCCGAAGATCTGCGCGGTGCTGTCCGCGGTGTCTCCGTTGGCGGCCGCGTAGCTGGTGAAGTAGTTCGCGTTCGGGCCACCGGGCTGGAACGCGGGGTCGTCGCCCGGGGACGGGATGCCGTAGGGGGCCTGGTCGGTGGCCAGTTCCTTGAACTCGGCCGGCACCGCGGCCTGGAACCGGGCGAAGGTCGCGCTCCGGCTCTCCTGGAAGGTGGCGTAATTCTCGCCGACCTCCTGGTTGGAGCCGTCGTGGCCGTGCAGCAGCAGGGCCAGCTTGAGCCCGAAGCGGTCGACGCGGGTGGTGTCCACGTTGATCGACGAGGTCCCCACGGTGAACTCGATGAAGTCGAAGTAGAGGGAGTTGGGCGAGCCGAGGTAGAAGTACATCCGCCCGGCCGAGTTGGCGGGCATGTCGATGTAGGGCTGCTGGGCGATGGATTCCTCCTGCCCGTTGAAGCTCCAGTAGACCTGGCTGTCGGGGTACTGGCCGTTGGTC
>DASWUW010000319.1:0-4826 GCA_036406335.1 Trebonia sp. | reverse complement strand
TACTTTAAGTCAGTAATCCGCTACGGGAAGGATCACGGCGAATGACCGTTTACGAGCGTACGCAGGTCGGGATCGTCGGGGCCGGCCCGGCGGGCCTGCTCCTGTCGCACCTGCTGGCCCTGGCCGGGATCGACTCGGTGTGCGTGGAGAGCCGGAGCCGGGCCCACTGCGAGGCGCGCCAGCGGGCCGGGATGCTGGAGTCCGGCACAGTCGAGCTGCTGCGCGCGGTCGGCCTGGGGCAGCGGCTGGACGCCGAGGGACTCGAGCACGACGGCATCTACCTCCAGTTCGACGGTGAGCGGCACCACCTGAACTTCCGGGAGCTGACCGGCGGGCGCTGGATCACCGTCTACGCGCAGACCGAGATCGTGAAGGACCTCATCCGGGCCCGCACGGCGGACGGCGCGGCCCTCGAGTTCGAGGTCACCGGCACCGCGGTGAGCGGACTGGACTCCGCCGCGCCGGTGCTGTCCTATACCGACTCGCGCGGCCAGCGGCACGAGGTGACCTGCGATGTCATCGCCGGGTGCGACGGGTTCCACGGCATCTGCCGTCCGGCCATTCCCGGCGGGGGGCTTACCACGGTGGCCGAGCGCAGCTATCCGTACGCGTGGCTCGGCATCCTGGCGGCGGCCCCGCCGTCCACCGACGAGGTGATCTACTGCCGTCATGACGACGGGTTCGCCCTGCACAGCATGCGCACCCCGCAAGTCGGGCGGCTCTACCTGCAGGTTCCGGCCGGCGAGGACATCGCCCGGTGGCCCGACGAGCGGATCTGGGCCGAGCTGCGGCACCGGCTGACGGTGCCCGGCTGGTCGCTGGAGACCGGGCCGGTGCTGGCCAAGTCCATCACCCCGATGCGGTCATTCGTCGCCGCGCCGATGCGCTACGGCAACCTGTTCCTGGCGGGCGACGCCGCGCACATCGTGCCGCCCACCGGCGCCAAGGGACTCAACCTCGCGGTCGCGGACGTGGCCGCGCTCGCCACGGCGCTGATCCGGCTGCTTCGCGACGGCGAGCCGGAGCTCGCCGCCGCCTACTCAGAGCACTGCCTCGAGCGGGTCTGGCGGGCGACGCACCTGTCCTGGTGGATGACGTCCATGCTGCACGTCGTGCCCGGTCAAGACCGGTTCGAGTCCGAGCTGCAGCTGGCCCAGCTACGCCACCTGGTCACCTCGCGCGCCGCGGCGGCCACCCTGGCCGAGACCTACACCGGCTACCCGCCGCTGCGTTACGACCCGTCGACCCGGCTCGGCGCCGCCGCCCTGTGGGGCGCGACCTCGGCCGCCTGACCGCCGCCCGCTACTTGCCCGCCGCCGCGGTGGCCCGCTGCTTGCCGGCCCCGGACCTGGCCCGCGGCTTGCCCGCCGGGACCGCGGCCGGCTGCCGGCTCAGCAGCGGGGCCAGGAACTGGCCGGTGTAGCTGGCCTCGTTCAGGGCCACGGTCTCCGGAGACCCGGTCGCGATCACCAGGCCGCCGCCGGTGCCGCCCTCCGGGCCCATGTCGATGAGCCAGTCGGCCGTCTTGATGACATCCAGGTTGTGCTCGATGACCAGGACGGTGTTGCCCGTCTCGACCAGCTTGGTCAGCACGCCGAGGAGCTTGCGGATGTCCTCGAAGTGCAGTCCGGTGGTCGGCTCGTCCAGCACGTAGATGGTACGGCCGGTGGAGCGGCGCTGCAGTTCGGTGGCCAGCTTGACCCGCTGCGCCTCGCCCCCGGACAAGGTGGTGGCGGGCTGGCCCAGGCGGACGTAGCCGAGGCCCACGTCGACCAGGGTCTTCAGGTGCCGGTGGATCGCCGGGACCGCCTCGAAGAACGTCGAGGCCTCCTCGATCGGCATGTCGAGGACCTCGGCGATCGACTTGCCCTTGAAGTGCACCTGCAGGGTGTCGGTGTTGTAGCGCGCCCCGTGGCACACCTCGCAGGGCACGTACACGTCGGGCAGGAACTGCATCTCGATCTTGATCGTGCCGTCCCCGGAGCAGGCCTCGCAGCGTCCGCCCTTGACGTTGAAGGAGAACCGGCCCGGCTGGTAGCCGCGCACCTTCGCCTCCGTGGTGGCGGCGAACAGCTTCCGGACGTGGTCGAAGACACCGGTGTAGGTCGCCGGGTTGGACCGCGGCGTGCGGCCGATCGGGCCCTGGTCGACGTGCACCACCTTGTCCAGGTGGTCCATGCCGGTGACCCGCACGTGCTTGCCGGGCACCGTCCGCGCGCCGTGCAGCTCCCGGGCCAGGGCGCGGTACAGGATGTCGTTCACCAGGGTGGACTTGCCCGAGCCGCTGACTCCGGTGACCGCGATGAAGCAGCCGAGGGGGAAGGAGACGTCGACGTTGCGCAGGTTGTTCTCGGTGGCGCCCTTGACCGTCAGCTCACGGCCTTTGGTCGGCTTGCGCCGGGTGGCCGGGACCTCGATCTGCCGGCGGCCGGACAGGTAGGCGCCGGTCACCGAGTCCGGGCTGTCGATCAGCTCCTCGACGGTGCCGCTGACCACCACGTGACCGCCGTGCTCACCCGCGCCCGGCCCGATGTCGACGACCCAGTCGGCGGCCTTGATCGTGTCCTCGTCGTGCTCGACCACGATCAGCGTGTTGCCGATGTCGCGCAGCCTGATCAGGGTCTCCAGCAGCCGGTGGTTGTCCCGCTGGTGCAGGCCGATGCTCGGCTCGTCGAGCACGTAGAGCACCCCGACCAACCCGGAACCGATCTGGGTGGCCAGCCGGATCCGCTGCGCCTCGCCGCCGGCCAGCGTCGCGCTGGCCCGGTCGAGCGACAGGTAGTCGAGGCCCACGTCGAGCAGGAAGCCGAGGCGGGCGTTGACCTCCTTGAGGATCAGCCGGGCGATCGCCATGTCGCGCTCGGACAGCTGCAGGCTGAGCAGGTTCTTGGCCAGCTCGCCGATCGGCTGGCGGCAGTAGTCGGAGATCGACTTGCCGTCGACCTTGACCGCGAGGGACACCGGCTTGAGGCGGGCGCCCTGGCAGGACGGGCACGGGACCTCGCGCATGAAGCCGGCGAACTTCTCCCGGCTGGAGTCGGACTCGGCCTCGGAGTGGCGGCGCTCCACGTAGCTGATCGCGCCCTCGAAGTTCGTGTAGTACGACCGCTCGCGTCCGTAGCGGTTCTTGTACCGGACGTGAACCTGCTGGTCCAGCCCCTTGAGCAGGGCGTTCCGGGCCTTGACGGGGAGTTTCTCCCAGGGGGTGTCGGTGCGGAACCCGATCGTCTCGGCCAGGGCCTCCATCAGCCGGTCGAAGTAGTCGCTGACGTGCCCGCCGGCCCACGGGGCGATCGCGCCCTCGTCCAGGGACTTGGCCACATCGGGGACGATGAGCTCCGGGTCGACCTCCATCCGGGTGCCGAGGCCGGTGCAGTCCGGGCAGGCGCCCCAGGGGGAGTTGAAGCTGAACGACCGCGGCTCGAGCTCGTCGAAGGACAGGTCGTCGTACAGGCAGGCCAGGTGCTCGGAGTACATCCGCTCCCGGTGCGGGTCGGTGTCCGGCAGGTCGACGAAGTCGAGGATGACCACGCCGCCCGCCAGCCCGAGGGCGGTCTCGACCGAGTCGGTGAGCCGGCGCCGGGCCGTGTCCTTGACCGCGAGCCGGTCGATGATGACCTCGATGTCGTGCTTCTCGTACTTCTTCAGCACGGGCAGCACGGTGGCGTCGTTGGCGATCTCGTCCAGCCGGATGACGGTGCCGTCCACCCGGGCCCGCGAGTAGCCCTTCGCCTGCAGTTCCTTTAGCAGCTCGGTGTACTCGCCCTTACGGCCGCGGATCACCGGCGCGAGCACCTGGAACCGGGTGCCCTCCTCCAGCTCCAGGACGCGGTCCACGATCTGCTGCGGGGTCTGCCGGGCGATCGGGCGGCCGCAGACCGGGCAGTGCGGCTTGCCCGCCCGGGCGAACAGCAGCCGCAGGTAGTCGTACACCTCGGTCACGGTGCCCACGGTGGACCGGGGGTTGCGGCTGGCCGACTTCTGGTCGATGGAGACCGCCGGGGACAGTCCGTCGATAAAGTCCACGTCCGGCTTGTCCATCTGGCCGAGGAACTGCCGGGCGTACGCCGACAGGGACTCGACGTACCGCCGCTGTCCCTCGGCGAAGATCGTGTCGAACGCCAGGCTGGACTTACCCGACCCGGACAGGCCGGTGAACACGATCATGGCGTCGCGCGGGAGGTCGAGCGAGACGTCCTTGAGATTGTGCTCGCGTGCGCCGCGAACGACGAGCCGGTCAGCCACTGCGCTCTCTTCTCCTCAGTCGCCTCAATGCCTTGATGACGGGCGGCTCCACTGCGCCCCGGTCCCGGCTGGTCCCGCCGCCGGGCGGTACCCCCGGCGATCAGGCGCACTCCCGGCGATCAGGCACCGATACCGGGCCACCGGAATCCTAACGAGGGGGTCTGACATTCCGCCTTGAGGCGGAGCCGCTCCCCCCGAAAACGCCGTTCGGGCGCTGGTTATGCCCCGGTTACCCGGGCGGCTTCGTCGCCCGCGCCGACTGTGGTTCCAGGGTACGGCACCGCGTTGCCGCCGGCCGGGCGGACCTGAAAACATCTTCGAAGAAGGCGGCGGCCGGGACCGTTCGGGATACTGCTGTTCTTACCCGCCGGCCAGCGGCTCGCCCCGCGCCAGCAGCCACCCGCGGCTATCATCGGGCCGGTGCGGCATAATCCTTCCACCGTGGTGGTCCTCGCCGGGCAGGCAGACGAGCCGGTGCTCGCTCTCCTGGGCCGGTCACTGAACGTCGTCCTGGTGCGGCCGGCGCAATCCCCGGCGGGCGCGGCCGAGACGGCGGCCGGGACGCTGCGCCGCGCGGCCCG
>DASWUW010000318.1:0-1556 GCA_036406335.1 Trebonia sp. | reverse complement strand
CAGCCCGCAGGTGGAGCAGGTCCGGGAGAAGTTCACCGGGCTGCTGGCGCCGATCACGCCCGGCCCGGCGGCCATCCCGATGATCTCGGGGATGACCGGCCAGGTGGTGGCCGGCCCGGAGGCCGGCCCGGGGTACTGGTACGACGCCCTGCGCTCGCCGGTCAACTTCGACCAGGCGGTGCGCACGCTGGCCGGACTCGGCTACCGGGCGTTCATCGAGGTGGCGCCGCACCCGGCGCTGGCCGGCGCGCTCACCGCGGTGCTGGAGGACGTCGCCGCCACCCCGGCGCTGGTGGCCGGCACGCTGCGCCGGGGAGACGGCGGCGCCTCCCGGCTGCTGTCCTCCCTGGCCGAGGCCTGGACGGCGGGCGCCACGGTGGACTGGACCGCGGTCCTGCCCCCGGCGCGGCGGGTCGAGCTGCCCACCTACGCCTTCCAGCACCAGCGTTACTGGCCCGCCGCGGTCGCGCTCGTCTCCGGTGACGTGCGGTCCGCCGGCCTCGCCAGCGTGGGCCACCCGCTGCTCGGCGCCGCGGTTCAGCTGGCCGACGGCGGCCGCCTGGTGCTCACCGGGCGGCTGTCGGCCCGGTCGCAGCCGTGGCTGGCCGACCACGTGGTCGCCGGCACGGTCCTCGTGCCGGGGACCGCGTTCGTGGAACTCGCCCTGGCCGCCGGGTACCTGGCCGGCTGTACCCGGCTGGAGGAACTCACGCTGGAGGCGCCCCTGGTGCTGCCGGCCGACGGCGCGGTCCAGGTGCAGGTCACCGTCTCCGGGCCAGGCGCGGGCGGGCCGCGGGCGGTGCAGGTGCACGCCCGGCCCGAGGGCAGCGATCTCCAGGACGGCGGCCAGTGGGCCCGGCACGCCAGCGGGTTCGTGGCGGCGGCCGTCCCCGCCGACCCGGGGCCGCAGAGCCAGTTCCTGATCTGGCCGCCGCGGGACGCCGACCCGGTCGACCTAGCCGGGTTCTACCGTGGTCTGGCGGCGGGCGGCTACCAGTACGGGCCCGCCTTCCGCGGGCTGCGCGCCGCCTGGCGGCGCGGCGCCGACGTCTTCGCCGAGGTCGCACTGCCGGACGACACCGCGGACGACACCGCGGGCGGCGCGGCCGCCTACGGACTGCACCCGGCGCTGCTCGACGCCGCCCTGCACGCCTCCGCGCTCACCGCGGGCGCGGGCGACTCCGGCGCTATCCGGCTGCCGTTCGCCTGGAGCGACGTCGTCGTGCACGCCGCCGGCAGCCGGACCCTGCGGGTCCGGCTGACCCGCGGGGAAGGCGGGGCGCTGTCGCTGGAGGCGGCCGACGCGTCGGGTACCCCGGTCGTGTCGGCCGGCTCGCTGATCATGCGGCCGGTCAGCGCGGCCATGCTGGCCCCGGCCGCGAAGCCGGACGACGACCTGTTCGCCGTCGAGTGGATTCCGCTGCCCGCCGGGGCCAGCCCCCCGCTGACCGGCGCGGTAACCGGTGCCGGAACCGCGTTCCTGGCGGCCGGCCTGGCCGCGGCCGGCGCCGACGTTACCGCCGGACCGGATCTGGGCGGGCTCGCCGCCGCGGTCC
>DASWUW010000317.1:0-1659 GCA_036406335.1 Trebonia sp. | reverse complement strand
GCACCGAACGGTTCTTCCGCCCCGGGTACACCGCCAGCCTGACCACCGAGTGGGTCCCGGCGCTGACCGGGGTGGCCGACCGGCTCGCCGCCGGCGGCCGGGTCGCCGACGTGGGCTGCGGCCACGGCGTGGCCGCCATCCTGCTCGCCCGCGCCTACCCGCAGGCGAGCATCCACGGCTACGACTTCCACGACCGTTCCGTCCAGGTCGCCCGGCAGCAGGCCGCCCAGGCCGGCCTCGGCGGCCGTATCCGGTTCGAGACGCTCGACGCAACCAGCTACCCGGCCGGCCGCTTTGACCTGATCTGCCTGCTGGACACCCTCCACGACCTCGGCGACCCGGGCGCCGCGCTGGCGCACGCCCGCAAGGCCCTCGCCCCCGACGGCGCCGTCCTGGTCGTGGAACCGAACGCGGCCGACGACTACGCGGCAAACCTGGCCAGCCCGCTGGCCGCGCTCAACTACGCGGCGTCCACGTTCCAGTGCACGCCGACCGCCCTGGCCCAGCCCGGCGGGGTCGCGCTCGGCGCCCAGGCCGGCCCCGCAGCGGTACAGAAACTGGCCGGCGACGCCGGCTTCAGCCAGTTCCGGCAGGTCACCCAGACCCCGGTCAACGTCGTCCTCGAGCTCCGGCCCTAACCCCCGCGAAGTCATAGCGCAAATCCTGGACTACGGCTCACGGGAAACCTCACCCATGAGCAGGTGCGGCGGCTAGGCCGGGCTCGGAAGCTACAGCTGGATCTGGTACTGGATGAACCCTCGGTTCTCCGCGACCTGATCGTAGAGGCGGCGCGCGGTCTCGTTACCCGACTGGGTGAGCCAGTAGACCCGGGCGCAGCCCCGCTCCCGGGCCCAGTGCCCGACCTCGGCGATCGACGCGCGCGCGACGCCCTGACCGCGGGCCTCCGGCGCGGTGAACAGGTCCTGGAGATAGCAGACCTCCGCGGACGACGTGCTCGCGTGGACGAGGAAGTGCACGATCCCGACCAGGCGCCCGTCGACGCGGGCGCCCCGGGCGTGAACCTGTTCATCCTCCCACGCGGCCCGGTCCCGCGCTTCGAGCCTGCCGGTCGAGATCATCCGGCGTCCCGGCCGCACGCGGGCTGCCAGCGGTTCGGGGCGGGCGAAGGCTTAGGCGTAATCACCCGCAGGAGCTTACCGAAGCCGCTGCCCGCGGCTTTGACAATCACTCGCAGGCCGTTGGGACGGCGGTAACCGTCACCCGGTGATCCGCTGCAACGTCGGCGGCGAGCATTATGCCGCGCCGCGGCAGACGGTCCGCGAAGACGCCGCCGACCAGCAGGAAAACTACGAGCGGGGCGATCTTCGCGGCCAGCACGAAGCCCAGGTCACGTGCGGATCCCGTCAGGTCGAGCACCGCCCAGGCAAGCGCGAACGGCGTGACCGCATCGCCGAGTAGCGATGCCAGCTGTCCCGTGAAGAACAGCCGAAACTCGCGCTCCTGGAGCGCCCCGAGCGGGATCCGCGGCACCTCAGCCTTCTTCCCGGGTGGGGCCCTTTCCCAACGTAATGGCACTATGAGAGGACGGAATGGACGGCAGCGGCCGGATGAGGAGGCCTCTCATGGCAGCGATTTCCCCCGGCGGCGACCACGACGACAGCGCCCGCGGGCCGCTGCCGGCCCACCGGCTCGGCTCTG
>DASWUW010000316.1:0-2111 GCA_036406335.1 Trebonia sp. | reverse complement strand
AAGCTACTTGGTGTGTCCGGTCCAGCCCCGGGTGACCCCCGCGCCGGCCGCACCCGGTAATCGGCCGTCATGTCAAGTTCCGCGAGGAGCGGTAATCCGCCTGCCGGGAGCGCGCGTTAGGCGGTAGATTCCCCGCTATGGCTGAGCTCGGACCCGTCGACTGGCCGCCTGAGCCGATCAGGACCGAGCGGCTCGTGCTCCGTGAGCCCGAGGGCCGGGACCGGGCAGCGTTCATCGAGCTGCTGGCTTCGCCTGAGGTGGGCGCCTATCTCGGCGGACCCCGGCCGCGGGACGAGCTCGAGCGCGAGATGCCCGGGGCACCCGACCAGCTCCCCGGCCTTTTCGTCGTCGATCTCGACGGAGCCATGATCGGCCAGGTCGTTTTCAGGAAGGCAACGGGCGGTCCTCCGTCTACTGCCGGGAAGGCCGAGCTCGGCTACCTGTTCCTGCCGCAGACGTGGGGATTCGGGTATGCCGCCGAGGCCTGCACGGCGGCACTCGGCTGGCTCGCGGGCGAGCTTCCCGGCGAGCCGGTGGTGCTCTTTACCCAGACCGCTAACGCCCGCTCGATGCGCCTGGCCGCGAAGCTGGGGTTTACCGAGGCAGGACGATTTGAAGCCTACGGCGCCGAGCAGTGGTTCGGCCTGCGGTTCCTGGTCACGCCGTTCGGCTGAGCACGTAGAAGGCGTTATTCGAACATCGAAGACTAAAGGTGCCGGTTAATCATCCCCGTGCTCGGCGTGTCGTTCGATTATGGACTACTCAAAGTGCTAGGTTGCTCTTCATCTAGCACGCTCGGTCCGTCGCCCCCGTAACTGCCGGCCGCAAAGCGCGCTTCCCCCGGATTTCCCCGCACGGAGGAGGAAGGCACCATGACCGGAACCCCGCCTGTAAGGCGCCGGCTGCTCGGCTCGGCTCTGCGCGAGTACCGCGAAGGTCTCGGCTACAACCTCGACGAGGCGGCCCGGATCCTCGAGTGCGACCGGTCCAAGGTCTCCCGGATCGAGACCGGGCAGCGGGGCATCCGGGCTAGAGAGCTCAGGGAACTGCTCACCGAGTACGGCGTCCCGCCCGCCGAGCAGGCGGCGCTGCTCGCCGTCGCCCACCGTGGCCGGGACAGCGGCTGGTGGCTCGACTACCGTGACGTGCTCACCGCCGATGAACAGGACTTCGTGATCATGGAGATCGCCGCGACGGAGATCCTCGCCTACGAGGCGACTGCGGTGCCCGGCCTGTTCCAGACCCCGGACTACATCCGGGCCATCGCCGCCGCGGACGCCCGGTACACCTCGGGTGAGCAGCGCGCGCACGCCCTGGAGGTGCTGCTCAACCGGCAGCGGGTAGTGATCGGCGGGCGCGCCCCGACCCTGGACCTGATAGTCGGCGAGGGAGTGCTGCGGCAGGTGGTGGGCCCGCCGCGGGTGATGCGGGGGCAGCTCGCCCGGCTCGCGGACGTCGCCGAGACGGGGTTCGCCGACGGCCTGCCCGACGCGGACGCTCCGCCGGGGGAGCGCTGCCGGGTGTCGCTGCGGGTGCTGCCGTTCGCGGCGGGCGTCCACGCGGCGGCCGGGCCGGGCTCGATGACCCTGCTGCGCTTCGCCGAGACTCCGGATATCGGGGTCATCCACCTGCCCGCCCTGTCCGGCGGCGTCAGCCTCGAGGGCCGGGATGTGGTGACGCGGTACCGGCGCGCTTTCGCGCAGCTGCGCTCGGCGGTGCTCACCCCGGTGCAGTCGGCCAGGCTGATGCGTTCGGTCGCGCGCGGGTTCGACCGCTAAGCGGGCCTAGGCTACGCCACGTCCAGGACGGTCATCCTCAGCCTGGCATCGGCCCGCTCGGCGCCCGTCATACCCGCCATCATGAACCAGGGGATCCCGCAGAGCGGGTATCTTTGCCGTTCGCCGAAGCGCCCGGGTGGTCCCGGAAGGGTCAGGCGGTAGCCGCTTCGGCTGAATCCGCTTCCGCTGGCGGCGTCGGCGTCGTCCGGATCGGCAGCGCGAGCTTCTGGTTGACGTCTCTGAGCCTGGCGATCAGGTCTTGTATGTCGCGAAGCTGCTGGCTGTCGTCTCGCACGCCGTTGCCATATGTCATGGACTAAAACTCCAGGGCCG
>DASWUW010000315.1:0-5802 GCA_036406335.1 Trebonia sp. | reverse complement strand
GGGCGCAGCGGCCGGCCCGGCTGGCCGTCGCCGGCGGCGGCCTCCGCCGCCTCGCCGGCCAGCGCGGTGGCCTGCTGGCAATCGCAGTCGGCGGCCGCACCGGGCGGCAGCACCAGCAGCCAGCGGCCGGGCGCACCGGGCAGGGCGATCCGGACCGGGCCGTCGGCGTCAAAGCGCACCAGGTCCCACCAGCGCTGCGGCGCGGCGGCGAGGTCGGCCAGGCTGGCGGCGACCCGCCCGTCGGTACGCGGCGCGGCGGCGCCGTGACTGACGGCGATCAGCGGGACGGCGAGCTGGGCGATCTCAGGGGCGACGGAAAGGTCGGCGTTCACAACGGTCCTTCGTGTGTCGGCTGCGGCTATTGACTCCGGAAACGCGGGGTCAGCGACAACACGAGGAAAACTGGCAGCACAGCAGGGCCTGGCGGCTCGTCTGGGGTGCTGGCATGCGCGTCATCCCATCGCAATGACGCTCAGTTGTCAAATCCGCAGGCCGGCCTTGGCCAGGACGTCGAGCGCGGTGTCGACCTGGTCGCCACCCAGGCCGCCGCGTTTGTCGTGGGCAGCCCAGGCAGCCGCGGCCAGGGCCCGCAGCCCGTCGACGGCGGCGCCGCTTCCGTCCAGGGTGAGCGGCCCGTCGTCCGGCGCGTTGGCCGTCCAGCCACCGCAGGTGGCGCCGGAGCCGGCGGCAGTGACGTCCGGGTAGGACTCCAGCAGCGCCTCGAGGTTCTCGGCGATGTAGGTGGGCCGGCGGTGCCCGGGGGCGAGGGTGACCGTGCGCGGGGTGTCGACGCCGGTGAGGACGAGCAGGCTGTCGCAGTCCGCATTGTGGGCGGCCTCGATGTCGGTGTCGAGGCGGTCGCCGATGACCAGCGGGTGCTTCGCGCCGGTGCGGATGACCGACTCACGGTGCAGCGGCGGCTCCGGCTTGCCCGCGACGACCGGGGCGGTGCCGGTCGCGTGCTCGATGACCTGGAGCAGGGATCCGTTGCCGGGCTGGGTGCCCCGCGTGCCCGGGATCGTCGAGTCGGCATTGGTGGCGACAAAGAGGGCACCCGCCCGGACGGCGACGCCGCCCTCGGCCAGCCTGCTGTAGTCGATGCCGGGGGCGTAACCCTGGACAACCGCCGCCGGAGAGTCCGCGGCGGTCAGGACGGGGACCAGGCCGCGCTCCCGTACCGCCAGGC
Source organism: Trebonia sp. (assembly GCA_036406335.1). Classification (GTDB taxonomy): domain Bacteria; phylum Actinomycetota; class Actinomycetes; order Streptosporangiales; family Streptosporangiaceae; genus Trebonia. The sequence goes on along the minus strand of DASWUW010000315.1, from coordinate 4,616 downwards.
TGAGCGCCGGCGCGCCGATCACCAGGACTTTGGACCCGGCGGGCAGCTTGTCCGCGAGCAGCCGGGCCGCGGCCTGGGCGGAGGTCACGACGTCACCCGCTGACACCGGGGCGCCCATGCTCTCGAGGAGGTCAGCGACCGCCGCGGGAGTACGGGAGGCGTTGTTGGTGACGTAGGCGAGGCGGGCGCCGGCCTGCTGGGCCCGCTGCAGCGCCTCGGGCGCGCCGGGGATCGGACGGCCGCCGATGTAGACGACGCCGTCGAGGTCGAGGAGGAGGACGTCGTAAGCTTCGGCGAGCGTTTGCGGCACGCCGCTAAGCCTAATAGGGACTACCGGGTCGTCGATACGGCAGACTCGGTGCCTACGGTGCCTCGCCGCGGAACTTGAGGGTGGCACGCACCTGACGGAGCGCGTCGGTGTAGTGCTTGCGGTCCGGGCGCATCGCGGCGGCCAGCGCCAGGTACTCGGCGGCGGCCGCGTGGTCGCCCGTCCGGGCCAGCGACAGGCCCAGGCCGAAGTGCGCGTAGTCGTCGGCCGGGCTCGCCTCGACGATCATGCGGAAGTTATCCGCGGCCACCGGGTACTGGCCGGAGTCGAACTGGGCCCGGGCCAGCGCCTCCCGCACGCTGCGCGAGTTCGGCTCGGCGTTCGCCGCGCGCTGCAGCACCTGGGCCGCGGCCGCGGGGCTGCCCTTGCTGAGCAGCTCCAGGCCGTCGGCGTACCAGCCGTGCACCTCGGCCGGATCGGGGCCGTCCGCCCCGGTGCGCGAGCGGTTTTTCGCGGCCGGGGAATCCCAGCTGCCGCTTGGCACTTCAGACATGGTGTGCAGACCCACTTTCCGTCCGGCGGTGGCTCCGGTCCCGGCACCGGACTCGTGCTGGCGCCATTTCGCGGTGTCCGCTATGACCTATCCACGGTGGGGGGACTCGCAAACGTCACCTCACCACCGTACGACGTGATCGGCCCCGGGACCCTAGAGCGGCTGCACGCGGCCTCGCCGTACAACGTCGTCCGGCTCATCCTGCCGGCCTACGCCCCGGGCGGCACGCCCGCCGGCGCCGGGCCGGCCGCTGACCCGAGCGCCGCCGCGCGGGCGGAGGGTGAGGTCGCCGCCGCGCGGCTGCACGCCTGGCTGGCGGACGGCGTGCTCGAGGTCGACGACGCGCCCGCGCTGTACGTGTACGAACAGCGCGACTCCGGCCAGGTCCAGCGCGGGCTGATCGGACTGGTCGCGGTGGGAACGGACGCGGTGCACCCGCACGAGGGGGTCATGGCGGGGCCGGTGGCCGGGCGGCGTGAGCTCATGAAGGCGACCCGGAGCAACCTCGAGCCCATCCTGCTCGTCTACAACGGCGGTACGGCGGACGGCGGGCCCGGCGGTGCCGTCGGCCCGGGGGCCGCCTCCCGGCTGGTGGACAGCACCGCCGACCGCCAGGAACCGCTGGCCTGCGTGGTTACCGACGACGGGGTCGCCCACCGGCTGTGGGCGGTCACCGACCCGGCGGCGCAGGCCGCCGTCGCCGCCGACCTGGCGACCCGTACGGCGCTTATCGCCGACGGCCACCACCGGTACGCCGCCTACCGCGAGCTGCGCTCGGAGATGCGCGGGGCCGGCGCGGGCGAGGGACCGTGGGATTACGGGCTGGCCTTCCTGGTCGACTCCGCCGCCTACCCGCTCCGGCTCGGCCCGATCCACCGCGTGCTGCCCCGGCTCTCCCCGGCGGAGGCGGTCCGCCTCGCCGCGGGAGCGTTCGCCGTGACCCCGGTGGACGGCGAGACCGCGATGGACCGCCTAGCGGCGGCGGGAGCGTCCGGGCCGGCGTTCCTGCTGGCCGGCGCAGACGGATTCTGGCTGCTGACCCAGCCCGACCAGCGGCAGCTGGCCGCGGCCATGCCGCCGGGCACGTCCCCCCGCTGGCAGGCACTCGACGCCTCCGTGATGCGAGAGCTGCTGCTGCGCCGGCTGTGGTCCATCACCGACAACGAGCATGACGTGCTGATCTCGCATGACGCTGCCGAGGCGGTCCGGATGGCGGCGGACTCGGGCGGCACGGCGGTCATCAGCAACCCGGTGCCGCTGGCGGCGGTGATGGACATCGCCGCGCACGGAGAGCAGGTCCCCCGTAAGTCGACGTCATTCGGTCCCAAGCCGCGGACCGGCCTGGTGCTGCGAACCTTTGACACCTGAGGGCGGCGGCTACGCCTCGGGTTGGTCCGCAGCACCGGACGAGTGGGCCGCGACGGCCTCCGGAACCGTGTCGTAGATGTCAAAGACCTTATTGAGCCCGGTAATGCGGAAGATGCGCAGGATGCGGCTCTGCGTACAGACAAGGTCGATCCAGCCGTCGTGCGCCCGGACCCGCTTAAGGCCGCCGACGAGCACGCCGAGGCCGGTCGAATCGAGGAACTCGACCGCTTCCATGTCCACGATCAGCTGGTAGCTCTCGGACTCAACGAGGCTGATCAGCCGCTCTCTGAGCTTGGGAGCGGTATAGACGTCAATCTCGCCGCCGACCGCGATGACTGTGAACCCCGGAAATTCGGAGTGCACATTGAGCGTGAGCTCCATCTCTTCTCCCTCTCCTGTTGTCTGGGACAATAGCCCGGTGCCCGACGACATTGCTACGACGACAGGCAACTCAACGAAATCTGACAGCCGGAACATCACCGACCTCGGCCACGATGCACACCAGACCGGCACCAACATGGCGGGCAACCAGGGAGTCACCGCCGGCTAGCTGATCCGCTCGAGCCGGCCCTCGTAGTCACGCACATCCACCTAGACCACGCGGCCGAGGCGGTCCGTCAGCGGACGCTGGCGCGGTACGCAACGGGAGCGCGATCTGGCACTGGCTGGAGCAGGCGCCCGCCTAGCCCCGGACCGGGATTCTCTCCGGCTAGGGGCCGGGGAGAGTCCGGCTAACCGGCGGGTGCGGGCCGGTTGGGGTCAGTGCTCCGGCTGGGCGCTGATTTCGGCTTGGACGGCCTTTTTGGTGACCTTCCTGGGTTTCCTGGCCGGCTTCACGGCTTCCGCGGCCACCTTGCCGTCGCCTTCTGCGGCGGTCGCGTCGCCGGGGTCGGCGACGGTCTCCGCTTTGAGAACCGCGCCAGCGTCGGCGGGGTCGGCGACGGCCTCGGCCTCGGCTTCGACGGCCTTCTTGGCGACCTTCCTGGGCTTCCTGGCCGGCTTAACGGCTTCGGCAGTGACCTTGTCGTCGCCTTCTGCGGCGGCCGCGTCGCCGGGGTCGGCGACGGACTCCGCTTTGAGATCGGCGCCAGCGTCGCCAGGGGTGGCAACAGTCTCGGCCTCGAGATCCGCGTCGGGGTTGGCTTCGGCGTCGAGGTCGGCGTCGTTGTCCGCTTCGTCTTCGTCGTCCTTGGTCGGCACGGCTACGTTCGCGTTGGCCTCGAGGGCGAGGTCGTCCTCGTACCCGTCCTCGCCGAAGTCGTCGTCTTCGTCGTCCTCGTCGTCGGCGCGGTCGTCAACTTCATCCAGGGACTCGTCGTCTTCGTCGTCGTCTTCCAGGTCCTGCACGCTGATGCCGTCGAGTTCGTCCAGGCGGGCCAGCGCGTCGGTCTGCTCATCCTCGTCGGCGACGACCGCACGGGAGAAGGCCTCCCTGGCCGCCTCGGGCCGGGCCGCCGCGAGCAGGGCCTCCCCGTAGGCATAGAAGAGCCGGGCCGACCAGGGACGCTGCTTCCCGTCGGTTAGCTCGGGAACCTGCAGGGCGAGCACCGCGGCGTCGGCCAGGCCCTGGTCGCGGCGGATACCGGACTCGACGATGCGGAGCTCGATCTGCGCTGCGCGCGGCAGCCGTTTGGCCTCGGTGCTGTGCACCAGGTCGAGGGCACGGTCAAGCCGGCCGAGGCCGCGCTCCGCGTCCGCCATCAGCGGCAGGTACTCATTGCGCCCGGTCATCCGGCGGCCGGCCTGCAGCTCGGTCAGCGACTCGGCCCAGCGGCCCGACTTGTAGGCCATGATGCCCGAGATCTCGCGAACGATGCCCACCCGGGCGGCTAGCCGCTTAGCGGCCTGAGCATAGCGATAAGCCTGCTCGGGGTCGCTCGCGAGCTCAGCGGCGACCATGTAGCGGCCCACCGTTATCGCCCGGTCCAGGGAAAGGCTGCCCAGTTCGTCGCGCACGTCACGCGACAACTGATCCTCGGTAATGCTGTCGGGAATACGCGGGAGGTCAGCGTCACTGCCGCGCCGGTCGTCCCGCCGGTCACGGTAGCTGTCCGTCCGCGGGCCGCCGCTGCTGCCCGAAGGCCGGCCCGCGGCCGCAGGCCGGCCGGACCCGCCAGCGGCCGGACGCCGGTCTCCCGCTCGCCCGTCTCCGCCCGCACGGGGCGGACGGGCCGCCCGCTCGTCGGGGAAAGTGCCGCCGATGCGGTCGGCCATGGTCCGGCTGAAGCCCGCACCCCGGGCCGGGCGGTCAGCGCCGCCGGACCGGTTGAAGGGAAGACGGCTCGGGCGGGACGTGCTGTCCTGTCCCGGCCGGTAGCCGCCCGCCCCGCGCTGCGCACCATCGCGCCCGTAGCCGCCTTCACGGTCCCGGGAGCGGTCATCGCGCTGGCCGGAATCACGGCCGTTCCCTTCCCAGCTCGGACGGTC
>DASWUW010000314.1:0-7416 GCA_036406335.1 Trebonia sp. | reverse complement strand
CGCAACGCGCCGGCGCGCTAGCAGCGCGCCGGCGCGTTCGCTATTGCCCGGGCTCGCTCGTGAGCGCGACGAGCAGGTCGTTCAGCTGGGTGACGAAGGCGGCCGGGTTTTCAACGGGGGCGCCCAGGGTCAGCACCGCCTGGTTGTAAAGCACGTGGGCCCAGTCGGCCAGCCGCGGGTCTCCGGTGTTGGCGGCGAGCCGCCGCACCAGCGGGTGGACCGGGTTGATCTCCAGCACCGGCTGGGCGGGCAGGCCGTAGCTGCGCAGCCGGGCAACCGGGTTGATGTCCTGTTCGCCGGCCACGATGCAGGACGGCGAGGTGGTCAGCCGGCTGCTCAGCCGAACGTCATAGGCCTGGCCGGCCAGGACGGACTTCAGCTTCTCGAGCAACTCGGCGAGATCGGACCCCGGCGGCGTCTCGGCCGGCCCGGCGGCATCCCCGGCCGGCCCGAGCAGCTGGCCCAGGTCGGCTCCGCCCTGCGCGGCCGACTGGAGCCGCTTGCCGTCGAATTCGCGCAGGTTGCTGACGACCCAGTTGTCGACGTCCTCGCCCAGCAGCAGTACCTCGATGCCGCTGCGCTTGAACGCCTCCAGGTGCGGGCTGGCCGCCGCGGTCGCCAGGCTCGGGGCGACCAGGTAGTAGATGTGCTCCTGGCCTTCGGCCATCCGCTCGACGTAGTCGCCGAGGGACACGTTACCGGCGGCCCGGGTGGAGGGGAATCGCAGCAGCCGGGCGATCTCGTCCCGGTTGTGGAAGTCCTCGGCCATGCCCTCCTTGAGCGCGGCGCCGAACTCGGTCCAGAACTCGGCGTACCGGTCCGGCTCGTTTTCGGCCAGGTCGGCCAGCAGCCGCAGCACCTTCTTCACCGCGTTGGTCCGGATATGGTCGACGACGCGGTTGCTCTGCAGCAGCTCACGGGAGACGTTCAGCGGCAGGTCGCTCGAGTCGATCACGCCCCGGACGAAACGCAGGTAGGACGGCAGGAGCTGACCGTTGTCGGCCATCACGAAGACCCGGCGGATATGCAGTTTCACGCCGCGGCCGGACTGCTGTACCCACAAGTCGTACGGGGCGCGGGCCGGGATGAACAGCAGCAGGGTGTACTCGTAGGTCCCCTCGACCTTGCTGTGCATCCAGGCGAGGGGATCGGTGAAGTCATCGGCGGTATGCCGGTAGAAAGCGCGGTAATCCTGGTCGCTGATCTCGGCCTTGGGCCGGGTCCAGAGGGCCGCCGCCTGATTGACCGGCTGGTCTTCGTCCTGCAGGCGAATCGGCACGCTGATGTGATCGGAGTAGCGCGCGATGATCGTCCGCAGCCGGCGGGAGTCCAGCAGGTCGTCCTCGGTGTCGCGCAGCTGCAGCACGATCGTGGTGCCGGGGGAGGGGACGTCCGCCGCCGTGAGGGTGTAGGCGCCCTTTCCGTCGGACTCCCAGCGGGTCCCCTCGTCTGTGCCGTACCGCCTGGTCAGCAGCGTCACCCGCTCGGCGACGATGAAGGCGGAGTAAAACCCGACGCCGAACTGCCCGATGAGCGTGGCGTCCCGGCGCTGGTCACCGGTGAGCGAGCGCAGGAATTCGCGGGTGCCCGACTTGGCGATCGTCCCGATATGCTCGATCACTTCCTGGCGGCTCATGCCGATGCCGTTGTCGGCGATCGTGATCGTGCCCGCGTCCTGGTCGTAACCGATCCTGATGCGGGGCGGCCCGCCGGCCGGGGAATCCCCTGGTACCGTGCCGTTCGACAGCATCTCGAGGCGCAGCCGGTCGATGGCGTCGGACGCATTCGAGATGAGCTCGCGCAGGAAGATCTCTTTGTTGCTGTAGAGCGAGTTGATGACGAGGTCCAGAACCTGGACCGCTTCGGCCCGGAAATCGAAAGTCTCCTGATCTGTTTGCACGCTCACACGATAGGAACCGCGGGCTTCGCCGTCGAGTACCGGATGAGCGTCACCGGCGCCCTATCTGAATACCAGGGGAATGGCCCTGAACAAGTTGCCCGTCATCGCCCGGCCGGTCATACTGTCGGTGCGGGCAGGCCGACGTTGACCATCGCGGGGGACGGAGGTGCCTTGATAGCGGCGTTTTTCCCATTCGAACGCTGGGTTGGCCGGCGTATCCGGAGTTCTTCCGACGACATGACCGAGTATGCCAACCGGGTCCACGAGGCGCGGCTGGACGAGCGGCGGCGTATCGCCCGGGAACTGCACGACCGGCTGGGCGAGGTGCTGACGGTGGGGCTGCGCCAGCTCGACATCGACGAGATCACCGGCCCGCAGATCCCCGAGCGCCAGTCCAAGATCGCGCGGGACACGCTGGTCGAGGCGATGCGCAGGCTGCGCGTGGTGACCTCGGGGCTGCGGGACGAGCCGGTCACCAGCTTCGAGAAGGCGCTGGTGGATTTCCTGAACCGGGTCTGCGCCGACACCGACGTGCACCTGGTCGTGATCGGGGACGAGACCTGGGCTCCGCCCCAGGTTATCGACGAGGCCTTCCTCATCGCCCGGGAGGCGCTGCGCAACGCACTGACCCACGGCGATCCGGGCTCGGTCTTGGTCGGCATGGAGGTCACCCGGCGTCAGGTGCGGGCCTGGGTCGACGATGACGGCGCGGGGTTCGCCTGCGGGGACCACGGCGAGTTCTCCGCCCCTGGCAGTGGCCTGGCCACGATGCGGGAACGGGCCGCGCTGCTCGGCGGGAGCCTGTCGGTGGTCAGTAAGCCCGGCCGGGGCACCAGCGTCGAGCTCACGGTGCCGCTGCACGGGCACCGGCACGACTGAGGCCCGGCGTCCGCCGGCATTCCGACCGCAAAATTCGCGGACAGTTCGAATGGCGTTCACATGTGACTCGCCAGGATATAGGAGCGCAATTAGAGCAGCTTCTCGAAGCGACTGACAAAGTACGAAAGTGACATCCGTGAATTTGATTGACCGTGGCGGACAAAGGCGGCCCGCCTGATGGCGGACCTCACTCATCCGAAGCTTGTCGTCCTTCTGGTCGCGGCGTTTCTCGTGGTCGCGGCGGCCTGGATCGCCGTACTGGTCTTCCGCTGGCGGCGGATCACCTGGCGGGATCACATGGATACGCAGATCGCGCCGGAACCCCGGGACGTCCGGGAGAGCGGTCCCTGGGCCGTCTGGAAGACGTTCACCCAGCACGACGAGGTCGCCCAGCCTTCGCTGGTGCTGCTGCGGATCCGGAACTCCGGGTTCCGGGCGATCAGCCAGGCTGACGTGCAGCAGCCGCTCACGCTTACCTTCCCCGGCCGGGTGGTCAAGGAGTTCACCGTCACCGACTGCCGCGGTGTGGCCCGGCAGCAGATCCAGCCGCCTGGTGACCTCAATGCGCCGCTGGCGGCTGAGAACCAGATCGCGCTGCCTAGCTTCCCGATGCGGCGCAAGGCCGGGTTCAAGTTGTTCGTCCTGCTCAGCGGGGTCGGCTCGGACATCGTGGTCCAGGGCCGGCTGCGCCGCGGCAGCGTGATCCACGAGTCCCGGGTCCGCGGTCCGCTGGCCGTGAACGTCGCCTTCGGTGCGGTCCTGCTGCTGCTCCTCGGGGTCCAGGCCGGCATCACCTTCGGCCAGACGTCGAGCCAGCCGTCCTACTGCGGGAGCGGCCAGCTCGCCCTGGAGGGGTCGACCGCGTTCGCCCCGACCGCGCAGATGATCGGCTCGGCCTATTCCGCGGCTTGCCGCGGTGCCGCGGTGTCGGTGAGCGGGATCGCCACCTTCAACGGGCTGAACGCGGTAGCGGCCTCGGTGAACCCGGACAAGGCGGCCGCCTCGGGGGCGTCACCGCAGGCGGCGGTCTCGGCCACGCCGGCCGCGGCCGGCGGCACGGTGCAGATGGCCATGTCGGACGGCGAGAAGCCGGCCGGTTACCCGTCGCTGTACGGCCAGCCGGTCGCGGTAATCCTGTTCGCCGTGGTGGTGAACCGGGCGACCGGCGTCCTGAACCTGAGCACGGCGCAGCTGCGGGGCATCTTCGACGGCCGCATCACCAACTGGAAACAGGTCGGCGGGGCCAACCTCCCGGTCAGTATCGTGGCCCGGGCGTCCGGTTCCGGGACCAGGCGCGCGTTCGACCTGGAGATCCTGGGCGGAGCCGAGCCTGCCGCCTCCTCCTACAACTGCGTCAGCAAGAACGAGCTGCCGCGGGCCAGGGCAGTCAAGTGCGAGGTCTCCGATACCGGCACGCTCCTCCAGCGCGTCGCCTCGATCTCCGGCGCGGTCGGCTACGCCCAGGTCTCCGACGCGAATGCCGAGTCCAGGCTCAGGACGATCGCGGTCAACGGCTGGGCGCCGACGTTCGATGACGCGAAGGCGGGCTCGTACCCGTTCTGGACGGTCGAGTGGCTCTACACCGCGGGAGCCCCGCCCGAGGGTTCGCTCGCCGCTGACTTCCTCGGCTACATCGCCGGCACCACGGCGGCCGTCACCTTGTATCACAACGACTACACGCCGTGCGTTGACCGCGGGAGGAACCTGCTGAAAACCATGTGCAGCCCGACGTCACCCGAGGCGGCGTCCTAAGGCCGGCCAGGCCGGTCAGACGAGGTGCGGGAGCAGGTCGGCGACCGAGTCCAGGATCAGCGGGGTGCCGGACAGCCCGGTCGCCGCGGGGACCGCCTGGAGGACGGCCCGCGGCGAGTCGCCGGACAGCACCCCGGCGACCAGGCCGGCCCCGGCCCGCAGGCCGCACTCGACGTCGGACGGGGTGTCGCCCACCACGGCGAGCGACGACACGGACTCGCCGCCGAGCCGGATCAGCGCGGTGAGCGGCATGTCCGGCCACGGCCGGCCGCGCCCGGCGTCGGCCGGGGACAGCAGCAGGTCGACCAGGGAGGCCCAGCCGAGCGCGGAGATGATCGCGTCCCGGGTGAGCGGGGAGAAACCGGTGGACAGGCACACCTTGATCCCGGCGGCCCGGCACGCGGCGAACAGCTCTTCCGCGCCCGGCACGGGGGAGATGCCCCCGTCGGCGACCGCCCCGGCGTAGTACTTCTCGAAGACGGCGTTCGCCGCCCGGGCCGCGTCGTCCTCGCCGAGGATGTGCCGGAACACCTCGATCTTGGACTGGCCCATGGTGTCCCGGGCGTACTGCAGCGCGTCCTGGAACTCACGGTCCGGGAGCTCCCGGCTGCCGATAGCGGCGGCGAAGGCCTCCATCACGGTGTTGTCGTCGCGGACGGTGGTGCCGGCCATGTCCAGGCAGGCGACGGAGAAACGGCTCACGGGAAGGTCTCCTCGGCGATCGCGGGGGAACAGGTCATGCCGCGCCCGCCCGGGCCGGTCACCAGGACCACGCCGGGCAGCACGGCTGAGCGGTGATAGAGCGCCGTAGTGCCGGTCACCTCACTGTAGACGCCGGCCCAGCGGCGCCTGACCCGCGGCAGCGCGGTGCCGAGCAGCGCCGCGGCCCGGTCCAGCAGGTGATCGTAGGCATCCTCGGTCACGTCGAACCCGAACGGCTCGTCGTACTCGTGGGTGTCCCCGATGGTCAGCGACCCGTCCAGCCGCTGCACCAGCAGCAGCTGCGCGCGGTGCCCGGCCGCCACCGCGACCTGCGGCGGCAGCGCCGCCAGGGCGGGGACGTCGTAGGCGGGGTAGTAGCGCAGCGAGTCGCCGTCAGCGACGGAGGTCTCCAGCCGCCCGGGGAACGGATCGGTCTGCAGCATCTGCAGCCGGACCCGCCGCAGCCCGGCGCCGCCCGACCCCGGCGCGCCGGCCAGGGCGCCGGCCGCGGCCAGGTGCGGCCCGGCGATCCCGGTGTAGTCCGCCCCGGTGCACAGCACCACCAGGTCCCCCCGGTGCCACTGGCCGAACTGGTCGCGGACCCCGTTCCCGGCCAGCTCGACGGCCTGGTGTCCCGGCCGCCACTGGTAGCCCGGTCCGCCCCGGGCGAGGAACGCGCGCAGGGCCGGCAGCGCCAGCCGCGGCTCCGCGATCGCGTCGGCCCGGCACCACAGGCCGCCGAGGAACTCGCCCTGCAGCGACGGGTTGACCTCCCGGACGCCGGCCGGGTCGAGCAGCTCGAACTCGCGCCGCCTGGCGTCGGGCAGCGCGGCCGCCTCGCGCAGCACCGCCAGCTCGGCCTCGCTGGAGGCGATGGTCAGCGAGCCGCCCGCCCGGAAGCCGGTACCGGGAGCGTCGGCCGCGATTGACTCCCACAGCTCGCGGGCCCGCACCGCGAGCGCGAGCTCGGCTCCCGCCCGCCGGCCGCTCACCCAGATGAGCCCGAAGTTCCGGACGCTCGCGCCGCGCCCTTCCGGTTCCCGTTCCAGGTGCGTCACCGCCAGCCCGTGCCGCCGGGCCAGGACGGCGTGCATGGTGCCGAGGATCCCGCCGCCGACGATGACAACTCGCCCAGATTCATCCGTCACGGGCAAGAAGTATATACATGGTAAAACTTGTATAGCCAAGTTTGCGTGAACAGTCGATGGCGGCCGGGGAGCCGCAAACGGTACGTCTGACGTGATGACGGGGGAGTGGACATCGCCGCCAACGTGAAGGTACCCGTCCCCGGCCGGCTACCCGCGGCGGGTCCAGGGCCGGGCCGCGCTCGCCGAGCTCTACCGCCCCTACGGCACCGCGCTCACGCTCGACCGCAGCTTCGACCTGGTTGCCCACCAGGGTGAGGTCACCCACTCGCGGGACTGCCTCGATCCGGTCGCCGTCTTAGACGCGCTGGGCTGGCCGTCACGCTGACCTTCCGCCTAAGAGCGGCCGGGGCGCCGCAGTGGGCGCAGGCCCGCCGCTGAGACCGCCTTGGCTCAGTGAGGGTCACCTGGCGTTCGGTCCCGTCGTCCTGCGGGCGGGGTTGCTACTGGTCTCAGTGGGCCGCAGCCCGGGATACGTCGGTCGCACGGGCTGGGTAGGCGCCGCCTTCGCCGCGCCGAGCAGCTTGACTACCACCTGTCGCATCGCCGGCGCCCAGCCGATGTCCGCGGACTGGCGGGGGTGATGGGTTGGCGGGGTGAAGGACGGTACGGGAGCCTGGCTGGGCTGGCCTGACGCCGTAGGCGCGGCTTCGGTCGTGTCAGTGGGAGTGGGAGTGGGGGTCGCCGGCGCCGTCGTGACCGTGCCCACGCTCGGACTTTCGGTCGGTGTCGCTACCGGGCTTATCGTCGGGAGAGCTGCTGTCGCCGGGCTCGACGGCGTCGTGGGCGGCGGTGCCGGAGTCTGGGGCGGGGTCTGAGACGCGCTCTGGATCGGTGTCTTGGTCGGCGCGGGCGTCTCAGCGGACGGCGGCGATGACGGCGTGCCGGGCGTGGACGCGCCGCTGATGCTTATGGGCCCGGTCGCCGGCAACGTCGCGAAATCCCCGTGCTCGTAGCTCGCAGCGAGGGTTACTACGACGTGGGCGTACTCGTCTGCGTCGTTGTAACTCAGCACCGCGGCTGTTTCCTGTGCCGGGA
>DASWUW010000313.1:0-2507 GCA_036406335.1 Trebonia sp. | reverse complement strand
GGTTACGCTGGCCCGCCGCCACGGCGGCTACCTGCTGCAAGCCCGGCCTGAGCGGCTGGACCTGCACCGGTTCCGCCGTCTCGTGGCCGAAGCCGTCCAGTGCGACGACGAGCGCGGCGCGGCGATACTGCGGCAGGCGCTGGCCCTGTGGCACGGCCCGGCCCTCGCCGGCGCCGACAGCTCCTGGCTGGCGGCCATGCGCCGTACGCTCGAATCAGAGCGGCTCGCGGCTCAGCTAGAGCTCAACGACATCCGGATGCGGCAGGGTGAGCACAACGAGCTGGTCGGCGAGCTGGCGGGCCAGGCCGCGACCGGGCCCGCCGATGAACGGCTGACCGGGCAGCTCATGCTGGCCCTGTGGCGATCCGGCCGGGCCGCCGAGGCGCTGCGCTGCTTCGAGCAGGCCAGGGAGTACCTCGCGCACGAGCTGGGTGCCGACCCGGGACCTCAGCTGCAGGCACTGCACCAGCAGATCCTGCGCGGGGACGCGTCGCTGACGCTGCCGGACAGCGGCCGCGGCGGCGCGCCCGCGCCCCGGGAACTGCCCGCGGACGTGCCCGCGTTCACCGGCCGGATACCGGAGCTGGACCAGCTGGACCAGTTCCTGCTGCCCGCGGCGGAGAACACCGCAAGCGGGACGGCGGTGATCGCGGCCGTCTCCGGGACGGCCGGGGTGGGCAAGACCGCGCTGGCTCTGCACTGGGCGCACCGGGCGGCCGGACTGTTTCCGGACGGTCAGCTGCACGTGGACCTGCGCGGTTACGACGTAGCTGAGCCGCTGTCCCCGGCTGAGGTGCTGGCCCGGTTCCTGCGTGCACTGGGCGTCACCGGGGCCGACATCCCATCCGGCCAGGAGGAGCGGGCGGCCCGGTACCGCAGCCTGCTGGCCGGGCGTCGGATGCTGGTCGTGCTGGATAACGCCAGCACGGTCGACCAGGTCCGGCCGCTGCTGCCCGGTACCGCTACCTGCGCCACTATCGTCACCAGCCGCGACTCCCTGGCTGGCCTGGTCGCGCGAGAAGGGGCAGCCCGCCTCGAACTGGATCTGTTCCCGCTGGGCGATGCCGTGGACCTGCTGCGCGAACTAGTCGGCTCCCGGGCTGACGCTGATCCGGGCGCCGCGGCCGAACTGGCCGGGTACTGCGCCCGGCTCCCGCTGGCGCTACGGGTAGCGGCCGAACTCGCTGCCGCCCGCGGGCAGGTAGCGCTGGCCGATCTCGTGACCGAGCTGAGCGACCAGCGGCGGCGGCTTGATCTGTTGAATGCCGGCGGCGACCCGCGGACCGCGGTTCGCGCGGTGTTCTCGTGGTCCTACCGCAACCTGGATCCCCAGGCCGCCCGTGCCTTCCGTCTCCTGGGCCTGCATCCAGGGGTCGAGTTCGACCGCTATGCCGTGGCCGCGCTGACTGGTGCCGCCGCGGAGCGCGCGGCGGACCTGGTCAGTATCCTGAGCCGGGCCCACTTGCTCCAGCCCGCCGGGTCATCGCGGTACGGCTTGCACGACCTGCTGCGTGCCTATGCCCGCGAGCTGGCTGCGGCGCAGAGCCGGGCTGAGAGGGAGCATGCGGTCGCTCAGCTACTCGACTGCTACTTGTATACGGCCGCGGCCGCGATGGACGTCATCATGCCGGGCGAGCGTCACCGCCGTCCCCGCATCCCGGCGCCTCCGGCTCCGGTCCCGGCCCTGGCGGATCCGGCTGCCGCGCGCGGGTGGCTCGACGATGAACGAGCCAACCTGGTTGCCCTTGTCCGGTACGCCGAAGCTGCGTGGCCGGGGCGCGCGATCCAGCTGGCCGCCACCTTGTTCCGTTACCTCGACTACGGAGGTCACTGGGCGGAGGCGGCGACCGTCCACGATCTCGCCCGCCGTGCCGCCCGCCGTGCGGGCGACCATACCGCCGAAGCGGAGGCGCTCAACAATCTGGGAGTCGCCGAACTCCGTCAGGGCCGCAACCAGCAGGCCGAGGAATGGCACCGCCAGGCGCTGGCCTTGTCTCGCCGGGCCAGTTATCAGTCTGGTGCGGCCAGAGCGCTGAATAACCTCGGACTCGTTTACTACTATCAGGGCCGCTACGCCGAAGCCGCCGACCGGTACCAGCAGGCCCTCACCGAGTCCCGCGAACTCGGCGACCAGGAAAGCGTGGCGGGCGTACTGGGCAATCTGGCCGTGATCAGCCAGCGGCAGGGCCACGACGAGCAGGCCGTCGGCTATCTCGAACAGGGCCTGGCGCTGTTCCGGGAAACCGGGAACCGGAACGGCGAAGCCACCACGCTGGGTATTCTGGCCGATACCGAACAGCGGCGAGGGCGCTATCCGCAGGCGGCCACTCTCCTCGAGCGGGCTCTGGCGCTGTTCCGGGAAGGCGCGAACCGGGACGGCGAAGCCAGCGCACTGGACAGCCTGGCCGGCCTCGATCAGCGGCAGGGGCACTACGAGCATGCGGCAGGCCACGGTCAGCAGGCGCTGAAGCTGTTCCGGGAAACCGGGAACCGCGACGGTCAGCCGG